>NZ_JBQOUX010000045.1:0-55964 GCF_052216785.1 Streptomyces sp. JW3
CCAGCGCCCGGCGGCGGCGCGGCACCACGGCCCGCCGGTGCAGCACGGCGTGCCCGCCGGCCGCGATGGTGTCGAGGATGCCCCGGTAGAGCACGCAGGCGGTGCGGACGCACGGCCGGGCCACCGGGTCCAGCATGGCGAGGCCGGGCAGGGCCTCGCGGTAGACGGACCGGGTCAGGTCCTCGGCGGCGCGCAGCGCGGCGGTGATCCGGCGGTCGGGGCGGCCGGTGCGCCGGCTCCACTGGAGCAGCGCCCGGTCGACGCCGTGCGCGCCGAGCAGGTCCGCGGGGAGGTAGATCCGGCCGCGGTCCAGGTCCTCGCCGACATCGCGCAGGAAGTTGGTCAGCTGGAAGGCGACCCCGAGCGCGGCGGCGTGCGGGGCGGCGGTGGCGCGGGCGGTGACGGTGCCCAGCACGGGCAGCATCTGGAGGCCGATGACGGCGGCCGAGCCGTGCGTGTAGGCGCGCAGGTCCTGGTAGGTGGCGTAGTCGGTGACGGTCAGGTCGGCGCGCATGGACGCCATGAAGTCGGTGAAGTGCGCCGGGTCGATGGCGTAGCGGGCGGCGGTGTGCGCGACGGCGCGTACCACCGGGTCCGCACCGGCCGGGCCGCCGGTGAGGGCCGTGCGCAGCCGGGTGTCGAGCCGGTCGAGGGCGGCGGCGCGCCGCTCGGCGGGGGCGGCGGCCAGGTCGTCGACGATGTCGTCGGCCCGGCGGGCGAAGCCGTACAGGGCGTGCACGGCGGGTCTGCGGTCGGCGGGCAGCAGCCGGGTGGCGAGGAAGTAGGTGCGTCCGTGCCGGGCGTTGAGGCGGCGGCAGTGCGCGTAGGCGGCGCGCAGGTGCGGGTCGGTGATGCCGGCGGCGTCGAGTTCGCGGGCGGTCATCGGCGGCCCCCGGTGATGCGGGCGGCGGCCAGTTTCCCGGACAGCAGGACGGTCGGCACCCCGACCCCGGGGGTGGTGCCGCAGCCGGCGAGGACCGCGTTGGCGGCGGAGCGGACCAGGTTGCGGGGGCGGAACGGGCCGGTCTGGGCGAAGGTGTGGGCCACCGAGAACGGCGTGCCGGCGGCGTGTCCGAGCGCGGTCCAGTCGGCGGGGGTCACCAGGCACTCCTCCTCGATGGCGGCGGCCAGACCGGTCAGGCCCCGGCGTTCCAGGGTGGCGAGCAGCCGCGCGCGGTAGTTGGGCGCGAGGTCGGCCCAGTGCGCGGCCGACGGTCCGATGTCGGTGTTGGGGCAGGGCGCGAGGACGTAGTGGGTGTGCCGGCCCTCGGGGGCGAGCGAGGGGTCACCGGCGGTGGGCCGGGTGATGAGCAGCGACGGGTCGGTCATCAGGGTGCCGGTGCGGGTGAGTTCGTCGAAGGTGCGCCGCCAGGCGGCCCCGAAGGAGAGCGTGTGGTGGGCCAGTTCGGGCCAGGTGCGGGTGGTGCCGGCGTGCAGCACCACGGCCGAGGGCGCGTGCCGCAGCCGCAGCGGGCGGCGCGGGCGGCGGCCGAGCAGCCGGTGCGCGACGGGCAGGTCGGGGGTGAGGACGACGGCGTCGCAGCCGATGCGCCCCTGGTCGGTGACGACGGCGGTGATCCGGTCGCCGGACCGCTCCAGCCGGGTGACGTCCTGCCCCAGCCGCAGGTCGGCCCCGGCGTCGGCGGCCGCGGCGGCCATCGCGCGGGGCAGCGCGTGCATGCCGCCGCGCGGGAACCAGACGCCCGCGACGGTGTCCATGTAGGCGATGACGGCGTACGCGGCCAGCGCCCGGGCCGGCGCCACCCCGGCGTACAGGGACTGGAAGGAGAAGACCCGACGCAGCCGTTCGTCGGTCAGGAAGCGTCCGATCCGGGCGTCCAGGCGGCCGAAGCCGCCGAGCGCCGCCAGCCGGGCGAGGTCGGGGGTGAGCAGGCCGAGCGGGGAGTCGAAGTTGGCGTCGATGAAGCGGCGCATCTGCACCGCGTGCAGCCGGGTCAGCCAGGTCCGCAGCCGCCGGTAGCCGGCCGCCTCCCGGGCCCCGGCGAACCGTTCCACCTCGGCCTCCATCGCGGCCGGCTCGGTGTGTACGTCGAGGGTGGAACCGTCGGCGAAGCGGGCCCGGTAGGCGGGGTGCAGGGGGAGCAGGTCGACGCGGTCGCGCAGCCGCTCGCCGACCGCCGCGAACGCCTCGTCGGCGAGGTCGGGCATGGTCAGCACGGTGGGCCCGGTGTCGAACCGGTAGCCGCCGCGCTCCAGCCGCCCGGCCCGGCCGCCGGGCACCACCGCCCGCTCCACGACGGTCACCCGCCGCCCGGCACCCAGCAGATGCAGCGCGGCCGACAGCCCGGCGAGCCCGGCCCCGACCACCACCACGTGGTCGGTGCGCCCGGCGACCGTACGGGTCATCGGATGCCCGCCCGCGCGCCCGGCGCCAGTGCGACAGGGGCCTCGCCGGCCGCGGGCACGGCACTCCGTGGGGGCGGGCGGGTGCCGCGCGGGGTGTGGTCGGCCCGGCTGGGGCGCATCCCGTGTCCTCCTCGTCGTCAGGAACTGTCCGTACCAGGTGCATTCCGTGCCGTGGGCGCCGCGGATGCGGTCACCCGCCTCGGTGACACCCCGGCGGGGTGGGCTGATGTGTTCCCCCGGCGCGGGCCGCGCCACCCGCTCTTGGGCCGATCATGTACGCCGCTCACCCGCTCGGCGGGTGCCGGGCACCGCACCTCCAGCGCGGCTGCATCCGGGCGGGCCGGCGGAACGGAATACTCCCGCCGAAGCCGCCCCGGGACGCGCGGGCGGCGGGCGGAGAGAGGCGGTCGTGCTGGACACGGACATCGTCATCGTCGGCGCCGGGGCGGCGGGCCTGTCGCTGGCGCACCGGCTGCCGGCGGCGGGCGACCGCCGTACCGCTCCCTCCGTCGCGCTGGTCGGCGCGCCGCCCGGCCCGCTGCGGGTGCCCGCCCGCACCTGGTGCTTCTGGGAGGCGGGACCGGGCCGCTTCGACCCGGCGGTGACGGCGTCCTGGGAGTGGCTGCGGGTGCGCGGGCCCCGGGGCGCGGTGGTCCGGCGGCACATCGCGCCGCTGCGCTACAAGATGATCCGCTCCGCCGACTTCGAGGCCCTGGTCGACCGCGACCTGGCCCGGCGGCCGGGGACCCGGCGGATCGAGGCGACCGTCACCTCGGTTGCCGCCCGGCCGGACGGCACCGCGCGGGTACGGGGCACGGACGCCGCCGGGCAGCCGGTGGAACTGCGCGCCCGCTGGGTCTTCGACTCCCGTCCGCCGCACCGCCCGCCGGCCGCCCGGACCCGGCTGCTCCAGCACTTCCGCGGCTGGTACGTCCGTACCGAACGGCCGGTGTTCGACCCGGCGGTGGTCGACCTGATGGACTTCCGCACCCCGCAGCCCGGCCACGGCCTGTCCTTCGGCTACGTGCTGCCCACCGGTCGGCGCACCGCGCTGGTCGAGTACACCGAGTTCGGCCCCGCCCCGCTCACCCCGGACGCCTACGACCGGGCGCTGGACGACTACACCCGCCGGGTCCTCGGCACCGGCGCCGTACAGGTCCTGGCCACCGAACAGGGGGTGATCCCGATGACCGACGCGGTCTTTCCCCGGCACCCCGCCGGGCCGGTGTTCCGGATCGGCGGGGCGGGCGGCGCGACCCGGCCGTCCACCGGGTACACGTTCGCCGCCGTGCAGCGGCAGTCGGCCGCCGTCGCCGGTGCCGTCCGGGCGGGCCGCCGCCCCGTCCCGCCGCCCCCGCACCCGGTCCGGGCCCGGCTGATGGACGCGGTGCTGCTGCGCGCCCTGGACACCGGCCGGGTGGACGGCCCCGACCTGTTCCTCCGGCTGTTCGACCGGGTACCGGCTCAGCGGCTGCTGCGCTTCCTGGACGGCCGGACCCGGCTGTACGAGGACCTCGCGGTCGGCGCCCGCACCCCGGTCCGGCCGATGCTGCGCAGCGCCGCGGAACTGCCCTGGCTGCGCCGCCGCCCCGCCCCCTGACCCGCCCCGCCCCCGTGACCGTGGAGTTCACCCATGCCGCTCTTGCGCGACACCGCGCTGGCCGCCGCCTTCGACCAGGGCGCCGACAGCTACGACCGGCTGACCGGGCTCAGCCCCGGCTACCACGCCCAGCTGCGCCGCTCCGCCCGTCGCCTCGCCCTGGGCGCCGCCGGCGCACCGGTGTGGCGGGTGCTGGACCTGGGCTGCGGAACCGGC
Organism: Streptomyces sp. JW3; assembly: GCF_052216785.1. Classification (NCBI taxonomy): domain Bacteria; kingdom Bacillati; phylum Actinomycetota; class Actinomycetes; order Kitasatosporales; family Streptomycetaceae; genus Streptomyces; species Streptomyces sp. JW3. Next base: position 4,184 of record NZ_JBQOUX010000045.1, read on the forward strand.
GCCTCGACGGCGGCGCTGGCCGGCGCGCTGCCCGCCGCGCGGATCACCGGCGTCGACGCCTCGGCGGGGATGCTGCGCCGGGCCCGGACCAAGACCTGGCCGTCCCGGGTGCGGTTCGTGCACGCGCCGGTGGAGGACCTGGACGGCGCCGGGGTGCGCGGTCCGTTCGACGCGGTGTTCGCGGCGTACCTGTTCCGCAATCTGTCCGACCCGGACCCGGTGCTGCGCGCGGTGCGCGGGCTGCTGGCGCCGGGCGGTGTGCTGGCGGTGCACGACTACGCCCTGGGCGGCCGGCGTACCGACCGGCTGGTGTGGTCGGCGGTGTGCCGGGGGGTGGTGCTGCCGCTCGGCACGGCCACCGGGAACCGGGGGCTGTACCGCCATCTGTGGCGCAGCGTCCTGTACTTCGACACCGCGCCGGCCTTCGGCGCCCGGCTGGAACGGGCGGGCTTCGACCGGGTCCGGGTACTGCCGCTGCCCGGCTGGGGGACCGGCATCACCCACACCTTCCTCGCCCGCCGCCCGCCCGCCGACCCGGCGGACGTCCGATGAACCGGCGCGCGCGGCAGGTGCCCGGCCGGGACCGGCGGGCCCGGGCGCATCCGCCCCGGCCCGGCCGGGAGCGGGTGACCGGCGAGCCGCCGTCCGTGGCGGTGGTCGGCGGCGGCATCGCGGGGCTGGCGGCGGCCACCCTCCTCGCCGAGCGGGGTGTCCGGGTGGTCCTGTACGAACGCGAGCCGGTGCTCGGCGGCCGGGTCGCCGGCTGGCCTCTCACCCTGGCCGACGGCACGCCCGCGACGATGAGCCGGGGCTTCCACGCCTTCTTCCGCCAGTACTACAACCTGCGCGCCCTGCTGCGCCGTGCCGACCCGGCACTGGACATGCTGACCGGGCTGCCCGACTACCCCCTGGTGCACGCCGCCGGGCTGCGGGACGGCTTCCGCCGGGTGCCGCGCACTCCCCCGTTCAGCGCCCTCGGCTTCGTCGCCCTCAGCCCCAGCTTCGGCCTCCGGGACCTGCTGGCGCTGCGCCCCGCCGCCGCCCTGCCGCTGCTCGACCTCCGTACCGACCGCGTCCACCGCCAACTGGACCGGGTCAGCGCGCACGACTTCCTGGACACCCTGCGCTTCCCCGCCGCCGCCCGGCACCTGGCCTTCGAGGTGTTCTCGCGGAGCTTCTTCGCCGACCCCCGGCAGCTGTCGGCGGCCGAGATGGCGCTGATGTTCCACATCTACTTCCTCGGCTCCAGCGAGGGGCTGCTGTTCGACGTGGTGCGCGAGCCGTTCCCGCGGGCCCTGTGGGACCCGCTGGCCCGGCACCTCGCCGCGCACGGCGCCGAGGTACGTACGGCCACTCCGGTGGCGGCGGTACGTCCGCATCCGGACGGCGGCCACGAGGTGACGGCCGGCGCCGGTGGTGCCCGGCGGTACGACGCCGTGGTGCTGGCGCTGGACGCCGCCGGGCTGCGCACGCTCGTGGGCCGCTCACCGGGGCTCGGCGACCCGGCCTGGCGGGAGCGGGTGGCGCGGCTGCGGACGGCGCCGCCATTCCTGGTGTCCCGGCTGTGGCTGGACCGGCCGGTGGCGCCCGGCCGCCCCGGGTTCCTCGGCACCAGCGGCTACGGCACGCTGGACAACGTCAGCGTGCTGTCCGCGTGGGAGGGCGAGGCGGCGCGGTGGGCGGCCCGGACCGGCGGCGCGGTGGTCGAACTGCACGCCTACGCGCGGCCGGCGGACGCCGTCCGGGACGTCGAGGAGAAGCGGCTGATCGGCCAGTTGCACCGGGTCTACCCGGAGACCCGACAGGCGCGGATCGTCACCGAGCGGCACGAGTGGCGGGCGGACTGCCCGCTGTTCCCCGTCGGCGGATACCCCGACCGGCTCACCGTCCGCACCCCGGACCCGGCCCTCGTCGTCGCCGGCGACCTGGTCCGCACGGGGCTGCCGGTGGCCCTCATGGAGCGGGCGGCGACCTCCGGTTTCCTGGCGGCGGGTGCGGTGCTGGAGCGGTGGGGGGTGCGGGGGGAGTTGCTGTGGACCGTGCCGGACGGGGGGCGGAACGCGGTGCTGCGGGCGCTGGCGCGTCGCGGAGGTGCGCAGGGGGTGCGTTGACGGCTGCGGGTGCGCGGTGGTTGCTCGCGCCCCTTGAGGGGCATGTGCCGGACGTGCCTGAAGGGGCGCGGGGAACTGCGCGACCAGCCAGGACACACCCGCACCCGCCCGCGCACCGAACCGCCCTACCGGGCCCGCGGCCGCCGATCCCCCACCCGGTCCCGCCCGGTCAGCGCCCGCTGCAAGCGCCCCAGCCCCGCCCCCCGGTACCGCCGCAGCGCCGCCCGCGCCGCGTTCGCGCCGGGCGCCCCGTGCACGCCGCCGCCGGGGTGCGCGCCGGCGGAGGCCAGGTAGAGCCCGGCCACCGGCGTCTCCGGCCGCCCGGTGCCGGGCACCGGGCGGAAGAACAGCTGCTGGTGGATGGCGGTGGTACCGCCGTTGATCGCCCCGCCGTACAGGTTGCGGTCCAGCGCCTGGAGCGTCGGCGGGGCCAGGATCCGCCGGGCGCGGATCAGCGTGCGGAAGCCGGGCGCGAACCGTTCCACCTGGCGTTCCACCCGGTCGGCCATGACCTCCTGTTCCTTGGCGTCCCAGCCGCCGGTGAGGCCCTCGTCGCCGGCGTCGCCCCGGATGTCGTGCGGGACGTGGGTGTAGGCCCAGGCCGACTCGGTGCCGCGCGGTGAGCGGGACGGGTCGGCGGTGGTCATCTGGCCGAACAGCGAGAACGGCCGGTCGGGGACCTGCCGCTGGGAGATCTGGGCCATGAACCGGGTCAGCTCGTCCAGCCCGTCGGCCAGGTGCACGGTGCCGGCCCGCGCCGCCGCCTCGGACCGCCACGGCACCGGGCCGTCCAGCGCCCAGTCGACCTTGAAGGTGGCGAAGTCCCACTGGAAGCGCCGCAGGTCGTCCAGGAGCTGGGCGGGCAGGTCCGCCGGGTCGAGGAGGGAACCGTACAGGTCGGGCACCGACACGTCGGCGAGCACGGCGCGCCGGGCGGCGACCGTCTCGCCGTCTGCGGTCACCACCCCGACCGCGCGGCGGTCGCGGACCAGCACCCGGTCGACCCGCCGGCCGCAGTGCAGGGTGCCGCCGCGGGCCTCCAGCCGGCGGGCCAGCGCCCCGGTCAGGGCGCCGGCCCCGCCGACCGGGACCGGAAAGCCGTAGGTCTGTCCGAGCATGGACATCAGCCAGCCGAAGCCGCCGCTGCCGGCCGCCTCCGGGGACAGGTCGGCGTGCAGGGCGTTGCCGGCCAGCAGCAGCCGGCCGCCCTCGCCGCGGAACTCCTCCTCGCCCAGCCGGCGCACCGGCAACAGCAGGGTGCGGGCCAGCCGCAGGGCGCCCCCGGCGCGCAGCCGCACCGCGAGCCGGGCGGTGGCCCGGACCGGTGGGAAGGGGGTGAACAGGGCGTCGAGGATGTCGGGCCGGTGCCGTTCCCAGACCGTGTGCAGCCGGTGCCAGGCGGCGCCGTCGCCGGGCGCGAAGGCGTCGAGGGAGGCCGCGGTGGTGGCGACGTCGCGGTCGAGGACCGCGCAGCCGCCGTCGCCGAGCGGGTGGGCCAGCACGTGCGGCGCGTGGCTCCACCGCAGCCCGTGCTCCTCCAGCCGCAGCCCGGTCAGTACCGGCGACGCGGCGGCCAGCGGGTAGAAGGAGCTGCACAGGTCACTCACGAAGCCGGGGGCGACCCCGCGGTCGTGGCGGGCCGCGCCGCCCGGTTCGGGCTGCTCCTCCAGGACCGTCACGCTCCAGCCGGCGTCGGCCAGCAGGTTCGCCGCGACCAGCCCGTTGGGTCCGGCGCCGATCACTACGGCGTCAGGCACGGCCCGCTCCGGGCCGGGCAGCCGATACCGGGCGGCGCCGCCCGCCGGCCGCTCCGTCCCGCGCCGCTCCCTCCCGTGTCTCGCACAGCTCCGCGAGCCGGGCGAGCATGGCACGGTGGCGCAGCTGGATCAGCAGTTCCACGCCGGCGTTGTGCAGGACGCCGCCCGGCCCGCGCAGCGGGTGCTCGTCGACGATGACCAGGCAGTCCTCGCCCCAGGGCCGCAGCTCGACGGCGATCCGGGCGGTGCCGAGCCGGCCCGCCTTGGCCTCCAGTTCCAGGGCGGTGCCCGCCTCGCAGCGGCGGACCACCGTCTCGTTGGTCAGCCGGGCGGGGCCGAGGCACACCTCGTAGTGGATGGTGGCGCCGACCTCCGGCCACTGGCCCTGTTCGGGGGTGACCTCGGAGGGGCCCACCACCCATTTCACGTAACTGTCGGGGTCGGCGAGTACCGCCCACACCGCCGGCGGGCTCGCCTGCACGAGTCGATGACGAACTGCCACGCGCTTCTCCCATGTCCGGTACCGGTGACACCTGCGCGTCGCACTGAGTGCCCCGTCCGCGCCCGGACAACCCGGCTGCGCCGAAGACGCTGCCCGGCGGCTCAGGTCCCGGGCCCGCTGTCCAGGCCGTCCCGCAGCCGGTGCAGGCCGCGCCGGGCGTGGCTCTTCACGGTGCCCAGCGGCCAGCCGGTGCGGGCGGCGATCTGGGTCTGCGACAGGTCGTCGTAGTAGGCCAGCCGCAGGACGGTCCGCTGGGCGGGCGGCAGCTTGGCCAGTTCCTGCCGGATGACCAGCCGGTCGAGCACCGTCTCGGGCCGGGCCGCCGGGTCGCCGGGCCCGACCGCGAGGGCCTCGCCGGCCGCCGCCAGCAGCGCGGTCCGGCGGTAGCGGGCGGCCAGTTCGTCGGCGATCTTGCGGCGGGCGATGCCCACCAGCCAGTTCTGGAGCGAGCCGCGCTCCGGACGGTAGCCGTGCCGGCCGCGCCAGGCGGCGGCGAACACCTGCTGGGTGACGTCCTCGGCGTCCCGGGCGTCGCCCAGCGTGCGCCGGGCCAGCCCCCGGACCAGCGGCGCCCAGGCGCGGTAGGCGGCGGCGAACTCCGCGCCGCCGGCCGGTTCGGCGGTGTCGGTGCCGCTCATGCCCGCTCCTCGTGACGGTGACTCCGTGCTCGTCCGGCACCGCGGGCGCCCGTCGCCGGGTGCGGGCGCCCGCGGTGCCGTCATCGTCGGAATCGGCGCGCACGGCGGACAACTCGCATCGCTTCTGCGTCGGATGACCACCCGTGTGCGGGACCCGGCCGGCCGCCGCGTTACCCGGCCGCGCGCACACGGGACACATGGACGGCACATGGACCCGCCGTCACCAGGAGGTCGCCCCCGATGCACTCGCCGAACCCGCCGCACCCGCCACACCCGTCACCCCCGGTGACCGCCGCGACCGCCGTGGACCCGCCGGACCCGGCACGGGACCCCGGTCTGCGGCAGGCCGTCGAGGCGGTCGCCGGTCTGCCCGCGCGGTGGACGCCGGCCGCCGAGCACACCGCGCGCGGCCTGTGGCGGCTGCCCCGGGCGGCCGACGCCGTGGCGCACGCGCTGACCGCGGGCGGCCCGGCCGGGCGCGACCGGGGCTGGGTGATGGTGCGGACCCGGGTGACCGAGGAGATCGCCTCGGGACGCGACTGGACCCGGGAGGCGGCCGGCTGGCTCTCGTTGGCCGAGGCCGGCTGGGCGGAGTCGGCGTGGCTGACCGGCGACCTGGCCTGGCGGGCCCGCGCCGAGGAACGCAGCGCGCTGATCTTCCTCACCGCCCGCCATGTGGCGGGCACCGACCCCGGCACACCGTTCGGCCGGGCCCTGTGGCACTGCTTCCTGACGACCCTGCGCTACGACTTCCGGTGCGCGGACATCGAGGACTTCTTCGCGGGGACCCTGGCCGGCGCACCGGACGACGACGGAGCCGGCCTCGACCCGTACAGCGCCGCCATGCGGGCCTTCGCCCTGCTCGGACGGTCCCGGGTGGCCGGGCTCCCGCTGCTGGCGGCCGTGCTGGCCCGCGCGGCCCACGACGAGAAGGTCGTGCACGCCCTGCTGCACGGCCTCTGGCTCGGTGAGGACCTGCCCGAACAGCCGGGCCGGATGCTGGAGTTGCTGAGCGCCCCGGCGTTCGCGCACGGCCTGGGGGCCGAGGCGCTGCTCCGCAAGGCGTCGGCGCTGCGCCGGCTGCGGCGGTTCGACGAGGCGCTGACGGCCGTGCGGTCCGCCATCGACGGCCTCGGCCCCTGCGAGGTGGTCGTGCACGGCGACTGCGTGCGCGAGCGCGCGCTGATCCTGGTGGAACGGGATCTGTACGGCTCCTGAGCGCCGCGGCCCGGCAGTCGCCCCGCAGCGGCGCGGGGAACTGCGCCCGGCATTGGCATGGACCTGACGCTCACGCCTGGCTAAACTCTGCCCAACCCCATCTGAGAGCGCTCTCAAACAGCGGTTGTTCCACCCCCACCTTGCTGGAACGACGAAGGGCAACTCCCGTGAGACGCAGCAGACTCAAGCACGCCGGGCTGGCCGTCCTGCTCATGCTCGGCAGCTGGACCGCGGCCGGCTCCCTGCCGGCCGCGGCGAACGAGGAGGCACCGGCCTCCGCCGGTCTCCTGAAGGCCATGCAGGACGACTTCGGCCTCACCCGCGCCCAGGCCGAGGAACGGCTCGCGGCCGAGGAACGGGCCACCGGCCTGGAGCCGGCCGCCCGCCGGGCCGCCGGCGGCGCCTTCGGCGGGTCGTGGTTCGACGCCGGGACCGGACGGCTGACCGTGGCCGTCACCGACGACGCGTCCGCCACGACGGTACGGGCCGTGCGGGCCACCGGCGCCCGGGTGCGCACCGTCGAGCACAGCGCCCGCGCGCTCGACGCCGCCAAGACCCGGATCGACGCTCTCTCCGCCCCGTCCGGCGTCGGCGGCTGGCACGTCGACCCGGCCGCCAACTCGGTGGTCGTCGAGGTGGTCGAGGACGAGCGGGCCGACAACGATGTCCAGCGCTTCCTGGACCGGGCCCGCGCGGCCGGCCCGGTCACCGTGCGCACGGTGCCAAAGGCGCCGGGCACGTTCGCCGCGGGCACGGTCGGCGGCGATCCGTACTACACGGGCAACGTGCGCTGTTCCATCGGTTTCTCGGTGTACGGCGGCTTCGTGACGGCCGGTCACTGCGGTGGCGCGGGGGCCGGGGTGAGCGGCTGGGACGGCTCGTACATCGGTACGTTCCAGGGCTCGTCGTTCCCGGACAACGACTACGCCTGGGTCAGCGTGGGCAGCGGGTGGTGGACGGTGCCGGTGGTGCTCGGCTGGGGCACCGTCTCCGACCAGTTGGTGCGGGGCTCGGCGGAGGCCCCGATCGGCGCGTCGATCTGCCGCTCCGGGTCCACCACGCACTGGCACTGCGGCACCGTGCTGGCCAAGAACGAGACGGTCAACTACAGCCAGGGCGCCGTCCACCAGATGACGAAGACCAGCGTCTGCGCCGAGGGCGGCGACTCGGGCGGCTCCTTCATCAGCGGCGACCAGGCCCAGGGGGTCACCTCCGGCGGCTGGGGCAACTGCACCAGCGGCGGCGAGACCTGGTTCCAGCCGGTCAACGAGATCCTCAACCGCTACGGGCTGACCCTGCACACGGCCTGACCGCGGCGGCGGCACCGGGGCCCGTCACCGGCGGATGCTGTTGGCTACCGGCGGGCGGGCCCCTTTGCGCGGGCGCCACGCGGCAGCGGGCCCCTTTCCGCGGGCGCCACGCGGCAGCGGGCCGGCGCACGCCCGACGCGCTCACCGTGCGGCTCGTGCCCGTCCCCGCCGCACCGGCCCCGGCCCCGGCGCCAGAGCGACGCCCTCAGTCGTCCCCCGCGCCCCAGCCCGCCGTCCCCCGCGCCTCGTACCCGCCCGCCGTGGTCAGCCGGCGGTAGGCGGCGCGGGCGTGTCGTACCCGGGCCAGCGCCGTACCGACGAGGGCGGCGGTGAACAGGCAGATGAGCCAGGCCGCGTCCCGGGTGCCGGCCCAGGTGAGGGTGCCGGCGGGCGGGATGGCGAAGCCGTTCAGGGACAGCCAGCACAGTACGGCGGTGCCGGGCGCGGCGGTGAACCGGGCGCACAGCCCCAGTACGGCGGCGAGCAGCGACAGGACCGACAGTGCGAGCCCCGGGCGGCCGGGGCCGACGACGCTGTTCAGCAGAGCCACCAGGACCAGCGCACCGGCGAACGCCCCGGTCCACACCAGCGGAGCCGCCACGGGCTGGGGGACGGGACGCGCCCCGCGTCCCAGGGGCACCCACTCGACCATGCTGACGGCTCCTTCCGGTCCCGGGCGGCGTCGACCACGACGTCGGCCGCCCCGCGGGCAGATTGTCCCACCGGCACGCGGACCGTACGGCGGCCCGGCCGAATCACGCCGCTGATCCGGCCGGCGGTGCCTACCGCTCGGCCTCCACCGGCCGCGGGGCGGCCGGTGCCTGGGGCCCGGCGCCGTCCGTACCGGCGGCACCGCCTCCGCCGCCCGGCCCGGCGCGCCCGGCGCGAAGTCCGCCGGCGGCCCGCAGGCCCGCGGCGAGTACCTGGGCCCGCCCCGCGACGATCGGGCCGAGCACGGCGAGCACCAGGACGTACCCGGCGATGAAGGGGGCGAGCCGCGCGTCGAGCCCCGCGCCGGCCGCCATCGCGGCCAGGATCAGCGCGAACTCGCCACGGGCGACCAGCGTCGTGGCGATCTCCGCGGCCGGTGCGGAGCCGTAGCGGTACACCCGGGCCACGCACAGCCCCGCGACGACGTTCATGACGAGGGTGAGGGCCGCCGCCGCGGCGACCGGTCCGGCGACGGAGGCCAGGTCGCCGGGGTCGATGGCGAGGCCGAAGGCGAAGAAGAAGATGGCGGCGAAGGCGTCGCGCAGCGGGTGCACCAGTTCCTTGACGCGAGGCCCGGAGGGTGTGCCGGCCAGGATCAGGCCGGCCATGAACGCGCCGATCGCGTCGGCGACCCCGAGCACCTCCGAGACCCCGGCGACCAGCACCGCCGCTCCGAGGAAGCTGATGACCAGCAACTCGTTGTCGGGGGTGGCGATCAGCCGTCCGGCCAGCCGGGTGCCCCAGCGGGCCGCGGCGGCCAGTACCAGCAGGAACCCGAAGGCCCTGCCCGCCTGGAGCGCCGTCTCGCCGAATCCCTCGGCCCCGCTGATCACCGGCTGGAGGGCGGCGAGGTACAGCGCGAGGAAGATGTCCTCGACCACGATGACCCCGAGGATCAGCCGGGTCTCCGGACGGCTGATGCGTCCGGTGTCGATGAGGATCTTGGTGACGATCGCGGACGAGGAGATGCCCAGCACCCCGGCGAGGACCAGCGCCTCCCGCACTCCCCAGCCCAGGGCGAACCCGAAGCCCAGGCCGGCCCCGACGTTCAGCACCAGGTAGCTGCCGCCCGCGGACAGCAGCCGCCGGCCGCCGCACCAGTCCGAGCGCCGAGAGCATCTCGAAGTCGTGCGCGTCCTCCACCAGGACGAAACCCGGCGTGTGCGGGCCGAGCAGGATGCCGGCGAGCATGAACAGCGGGATCGTCGGAAGTCCGATCCGGCCGCCGAGCCGGGCCAGGAGCGCGGCGGCCAGGAAGGCGCCGCCCATCGCGAGCAGCGTGTCAGCGTGCCCCGTGGCACACCGCCTCGGGCCGCGCGGGGAGTAGGGATCGCTGCACGTGACGGGGGTGGATGCGGGTCCTCCTTCGGCTGTCTTCCGCTGGGCCGGCACCGCTGGGCGGCGCAGGGGAACGCGGGCGCGAACGGCCGTACGGGGAGGACTCGACGGCGGCTTGCGACGGCCGGCCGGTCCGGTCCGGAGCGCGTCGGCGCGCCCGGCCCGACCGGGGCGTGCGGCCCGCGGTCCCGGCCGCTGCCGCCCGGCTGTGTCCGGGCTCCGCGACCGCCTCCCCCGCCCCGGCGGCCCGGGGCGCGGCGTGCCCCCACCGTCACATGGCCGGGTCGGCGGCGGCCATCGGGGGTGACACCCAATTCCGTAGGGGCCGGCTAGGGGCCGGCCCCCAGTACGCCGCGGCGGCCGCGCGAGGGGAGCCGCGGCCGACTCGGGGATGCCGGCCGCGGCCCGCCCTGCCGTACCGGGCGCGGGAGGACGCGCGCCCGGGTACGACCTGCGGCTTCCCGGCCTCCGGGACGGGACACTCCGCCGTCCGGGTGCTCCAGGTCGGAAACCGCGCCGCGCGGCTCGCCCCGGCGGCCGAGGAGGACCGGCTGCCGGCCGGAACTGCTGGGCTCCGCTCGGTGGGCGGCACGGATCCACGGATCCACCGTGTTTCTGTGCGTCAGGGCGCCGCCGGGGCATCGGCATCGGTTCGCCCCGGGGCCGCGGCCGCCACCGCTCCGGCCATCGGTCGGGTCATCGGTCGGGTCATCGGTCGGGTCATCGGTCGGGTCATCGGTCGGGTCATCGGACGGGGCATCGGACGGGGCATCGGTCAGGCCGTCGCCCCGCCTGCCGGTCGGACGGGCTGTCGGACCGCCTGTCGGACCGCCTGTCGGGCAGTCGCGTCAGGACTCGCGGTGGGTCGTCGCCCGGGCGATGTCGTGCAGTTGCCGGTAGGCGTCCGCGGTCGGCCGGGCGAGGGAGAGGGCGCGCAGCGCGGCCGACCGCTGGTGCCGGGCCTCGTCCTCGGCCGCCTGCCGGCCACCGGCCTCCTCGATCAGGTGGCGGGCCAGCTCGATGTCGTCCGCCCGCAGTGGCCGCGGGGCCCGGTACAGGTCGCGCAGCCGGGCCGCCGCCGGGCCGGCGGCGGCCAGCGCGGCCACCACCGGCAGGGACTTCTTGCCGGCGGCCAGGTCGGCGCCGACCGGTTTGCCGCTGCGCGCGCTGCGGCCCCAGATGCCCAGGACGTCGTCGGCGCACTGGAAGGCGACGCCGAGCCGGCGGCCGAACTCGCGCAGCCCGCCGACCCGGGTGGTGTCCGCGCCGGCCAGCATCCCGCCGAGGGCGCAGGCGCAGCCCATCAGCGCGCCCGTCTTGCCGGCCGCCATGGCCAGGTAGTCGGCGACCGTCACGTCGGGCGCCTTCTCGAAGGCGACGTCGCGGCTCTGGCCCTCGACCAGTTCCAGCAGGGTGCCGACCAGTTCCCGGATCGCCGTGGCGGCCTGGCCCGGCGGTACGTCGGCCAGCACGCGCAGGGCCGTGGCCAGCAGCGCGTCACCGGTGAGCACGGCGGCCGGGGTGCCGAACAGCGACCAGGCGGCGGGGCGGTGGCGGCGCAGCGCGTCGCCGTCGATGACGTCGTCGTGCAGCAGCGTGAAGTCGTGCACCAGCTCGACGGCCACCGCGCCGGGCAGCGCGGCCGCGGGGGCGGCCCCCATCGCCACCGCGGACAGCAGGGTCAACGCCGGGCGCACCGCCTTGCCCCCGCCGGTCGGCGCCGCACGCGGCGCGCCGTCGGCCTCGCACCAGCCGCGGTGGTAGGCGGCCACCAGGCGCTCCGCGGCGGGCAGCGTCCGCACCGCCTCGCGCAGGGCGGGCAGCAGCGCCTCGTCGACCCAGTCCAGGCGCGGGAACACACTTGCCGGGGACGGGTCGGTGATGTGCGACACGTACAACTCTCCTCACGGTGGCGCCAAGACGGGGGACGGGGCGGCAGGCCGGGCGGGGACCCGGCGGAGCGAGCGGCACCGCGCCGCCCGACCGCCCGACCGCCCGGTCAGTCAATCGGCCGCCGGGTCCGGCGAAGTGGCCGCGGCGGTCCGCCCGGCCAACGATCACCGGAGCAGCGCAGCCCTGTGACCATGTGGCCGGCCGACAATCGGACAACGGGGCGGACGTGCGCCGGCCCCGCCGCGGGGGTGTGCGGCGGGGCCGGCTCACGAACGGTGTGGGCATCCTGGACACGCGGGGATCACCGGGCACATGGCCCCGCGCGCCGGGCGCCGTCGCCGACGGTCGGTCAGCACGGCGTGGTGACCATGAGTTTCTCGAACGAGGCCATGCAGTCCGGGCAGTGCCGTGCCCGCTCGCCGTCGGCCGCCGCGATGCGTGCGCGCAGTTGCTGCCCGCACAACGTCGCCGCGGCCTTCTTGGCCATCACATGCCACACCAGGGCTCCGCCCGGCTTTTCCGGGCCTACGCACATCTCGTACATATCGGCCTCCCAGGTTGGACGCCGCTGTCACTCTCCAGGAGACACCGAGTCCGGCCGTATCCCTACCGTGCGGGGGCCATTCGGGTGAACGGCCCGGTCGGGGCCGGGCCGGCATCCACCCGGTGGGGAGAAAACGATCAGCCATCCGGCCCCACCCGCGTGGACGTCTGACGCGTTGTCGGAATACCGCAGGGGTACCGATGGGTCCGACCCGAGGAAGCTGATGGCGACACAGACGGAACCGCTCGCTCCGGTGCGGGCGGCAGTCCCCCGCGGCGGCGGCCGGGTGGTCATTTCCTGGCTGACCACCACCGACCACAAGAGGATCGGCCATCTCTACCTGATCACCTCGTTCTGCTTCTTCCTGATCGCGGGCGCGCTGGCGATGGTGCTGCGGGCGGAGCTGGCCCGGCCCGGGATGCAGGTGCTCTCCACCGAGCAGTACAACCAGACGTTCACCATGCACGGCGCGATCATGCTGCTGCTGTTCGCGACGCCGACCTTCGCCGGGTTCGCCAACGCGGTGATGCCGCTCCAGATCGGTTCGCCCGATGTCGCCTTCCCGCGGCTGAACATGTTCTCGTACTGGCTGTTCGCCTTCGGCGGGCTGATCGTGCTGGCCGGTTTCCTGACCCCGCAGGGCGCCGCCGACTTCGGGTGGACGGCGTACACGCCGCTGAGCGGGGCGGAGCACACCCCGTACGTGGGCGGTGATCTGTGGATCATGGGGCTGGGGCTGTCCGGGTTCGGCACGATCCTCGGCGCGGTCAACTTCATCACCACGATCATCTGCATGCGGGCGCCGGGCATGACGATGTTCCGGATGCCGATCTTCACCTGGAACGTGCTGCTGACCTCGGTGCTGGTGCTGCTGGCCTTCCCGGTGCTGGCGGCGGCGCTGCTGGTGCTGGAGGCGGACCGGCGGTTCGGGGCCCGGGTCTTCGAGCCGGCGAACGGGGGCGCGCTGCTGTGGCAGCACCTGTTCTGGTTCTTCGGCCACCCGGAGGTCTACATCCTGGCGCTGCCGTTCTTCGGGGTGGTCAGCGACATCATCCCGGTGTTCGCCCGGAAGCCGATCTTCGGTTACGCGGGGCTGGTCGGCGCGACCATCACGATCACCGGGCTGTCGGTGGTGGTGTGGGCGCACCACATGTTCGCGACCGGTGCGGTGCTGCTGCCGTTCTTCTCCTTCATGAGCTTCCTGATCGCGGTGCCGACCGGGGTGAAGTTCTTCAACTGGATCGGCACGATGTGGCGGGGTTCGCTGTCGTTCGAGCCGCCGATGCTGTGGGCGGCCGGCTTCCTCGTGACGTTCCTCTTCGGCGGGCTGACCGGCGTGCTGCTCGCCTCTCCCCCGCTGGACTTCCATGTCACCGACAGCTACTTCGTGGTGGCCCACTTCCACTACGTGCTGTTCGGCACGATCGTCTTCGCGATGTTCGGCGGGTTCAGCTTCTGGTGGCCGAAGATGACCGGGAAGATGCTCGACCCGCGCATCGAGAAGATCCACTTCTGGACGCTGTTCGTGGGCTTCCACACCACGTTCCTGGTGCAGCACTGGCTGGGCGCCGAGGGCATGCCGCGCCGGTACGCCGACTATCTGGCCGCCGACGGCTTCACCGCGCTGAACACCGTCTCCTCCATCGGCGCGTTCCTGCTGGGCCTGTCCACGCTGCCGTTCCTGTACAACGTGTGGCGCACGACGACGCGCGGCGCGCCGGTCGGGGTGGACGACCCCTGGGGGTACGGGCGTTCACTGGAGTGGGCGACGTCCTGCCCGCCGCCCCGGCACAACTTCCACGCGCTGCCCCGCATCCGCTCCGAGTCACCCGCCTTCGACCTGCACCATCCGGCCCTGGTCCGGCTGGACGAGAAGGAGAGCACGGGTCAGCGGGACGTGATCGACGCCCCGGGGCACGAGGGCGAACGGTCCTGATGAGGGGAGGGGCCGGGAGGGTGCGGTCCGTCAGGGCTGGGGCAGCCGAGTACGTGCACGGCCGCTGGATGCCCTGACTTTTCTCAGGGACACCTGGCGTCCCGGGCTCCCTACAGTGCTGAGTGACCGACCGCACATGAGCACTGGGGGAAACACATGCCGACTCGTCCCTTCGCCAGGGCCGCGCTCCTCACGGCCGGGACACTGATCCTGCTCGCGCCGCTCACCGCCACCACCACCGCCGCCACGGCTGCCGTCACCTCCGCCGACGCCGGGCGGGAGGACGCCCGGGTGCCGGCCGCGCCGTACGCGGTCGAGCCCTACGAGACCGTCAACGTCCGCTCCGGTCCGGCCCGGTCCTACGCGAAGGTCGGGTCCGTCGCGGCCGGGCAGCCGCGCGGCGCCTACTGCTGGACGCACGGCGAGACCATCACCGACAACGGCTACACCAACGACGTCTGGGTGCAGCTCCTGGAAGGCTACGTGAGCGCCGTCTACCTCAAGGGCGACGCGTACGGCGACCTGCCCGCCTCGGCCACCTGCTGACACCGCACGGACCACACACCTACCCGGGGGAAACACCATGAAGCGACTGATGCGCCGCTCCGCCACCGCGCTGGCCACCGCCGCACTGGCGGTCGGAGCACTCGCCACGACCGCCCAGGCCGCGCCCGCCGACGGCGACCCGGCCCTCACCGACGTCTACATCTGGGCCACCGACGTCAACCTGCGCGCCCGGCCGGACACCTCGTCCGCCGTGCTCGCCGTCCGCTCCCGGTACTGGCTGGACGCGGTCTGCCAGACACCGGGCCAGTACGTCGAGGACCCGGCGGTCGGCGGCAACAGCTGGTGGACGGCGGTCCAGGAGTACGCCGGCAGCGACATCGCCTGGGTCAGCAACCTGTACCTGCGCGGCGGCGAGAAGATCGCCGGAGTGCCGGACTGCTGACCGGCGCCGGCGGGCCGTCCCGGTGACGGGGCGGCCCGCCTCCGGGTCCGGCGGTCAGCCGGTGTGGCCCCGTACCTGTTCCTCCAGCCGCCGCAGGCTGCTGTCGAGGGCGGTGGCCACCGCGTCCCGCCCCGGGTCGTGGCGGTCGTCGAAGAAGGACAGGTGGACCGTCACCTCGCTGGTGCCGCCCTCGACGCCGGCGACCTGGAGCCAGCCCGCGTAGGCGCCCTCGTCGCGGGTGCCCCATTCGAGCCGCAGCTGTTCGGGCCGGGCCCGCAGCAGCGCGGGGGTGTCCCGGTCGGCGCGGTCCTCGTGCACGGTGACGGCGGGCGGGTCCTCGACGTGGACGTGCAGTTCGCGGGGCAGCCAGCGGTCCAGCCGTCCGGCGTCCGCGGCCCGGTCGAAGACCCGTCCGGCGTCGGCGGGCATGGTGCGGGAACGCTCGTACTCGGTCATCGCGGCACTCCTCCTCGGCTCGGCTGCCCTCCCGACACCCGCGTGCCCGGTCCGCCGCGACCGATGCGTCCGGCCGTACCCGACCGGCAACCCCATACCCGCAACATCCCCTC
Organism: Streptomyces sp. JW3; assembly: GCF_052216785.1. Taxonomy (NCBI): domain Bacteria; kingdom Bacillati; phylum Actinomycetota; class Actinomycetes; order Kitasatosporales; family Streptomycetaceae; genus Streptomyces; species Streptomyces sp. JW3. Next base: position 19,660 of record NZ_JBQOUX010000045.1, read on the forward strand.
GGCCCCGATGCCCCGAGCCCCACCGGCACCCACGTGCCCGACCCCGCACGGCCGAAGCGTCCGGCCGCATCCGACCGGCAGCCCCATGCCCGCGCCCCCCTCAGCCCCGACGCCCCAACGCCCCACCGGCACCCACGTGCCCGACCCCGCACGGCCGATGCGTCCAGCCGTATCCAACGGGCGGAGCCCGGCCCCCGGTGTCAGACTGGCGCGCAACGTGCCCCATCCGGCACGGCGTGCCCCACTGCTCCGTACGGCCAGGGAGGACGAGGTGTCGACGTCAGAGCCGGACGACGTGCGGCTGCACGAGTTCCTCGCCGACCCGGGGCATCTGACGATGGACCTGTCCACCGCGGTGGCCCGCTGCGCCAAGGCCCTGGGGCTCCAGCATGCCCTGGTCTACCTCGTCGACCTCCAGCAGCGGCACCTCGTCCCACACACCGACGTGGCCAGCTCGCTGCCGGTCGACGGCTCGCTGGCGGGCTGGGCGTACCGGACCCAGTCGCTGCGGGTGGAGGAGGCGGAGGCGGGCGGGATCACCGCGTGGCTGCCGCTGCTGGACGGCGCCGAGCGGCTCGGGGTGCTCGCCGTCAACCACCCCGCGCTCACCGCCGGGGCGCTCACCCGGGCCCGGGCGCTCGCCTCGCTGCTGGCCATGATGATCACCTCGAAGCGGGCCTTCGAGGACTCCTTCGTCCGGCGTACCCGCACCGAACGGATGCAGCTCCCCTCCGAGATGCTGCGCGCCTTCCTGCCGCCGCGCACCATCGGCGACGGCACGGTGGTGTCGACCGCCGTGCTGGAACCGGCCTACGAGATCGGCGGCGACGCCTTCGACCACTCGCTGACCGAGACCACCCTGCACGTCGCGGTCCTCGACGCCATGGGGCACGATCTGGCCTCCGGTCTGACCAGCGCCGTGTCGCTGGCCGCCTGCCGCAACGCCCGGCGCGCCGGCGCCGGCCTGCCCGAGCTGGTGCGGTCCGCCGACGAGGCGCTCGCCCGGTGGCTGCCGGAGAAGTACTGCACCGCCGTCATCGCCCAGCTGGACCTGGCCACCGGCGTGCTGCGGTGGAGCAACTGCGGGCATCCGGCGCCGCTGCTGATCCGCGACGACCGGCTGCTGATGGACGCCCTGGAGCGGGAGCCCGACCCGCCGATGGGGCTGCCGTCCCAGCTGGCCGTCAAGCCGCGGCAGATCCACGAGATGCCGCTGGAGCCCGGTGACCGGGTGCTGATGTACACCGACGGGATCACCGAGGCCCGGACCCGGGAGGCCAGGCTGATGGGCCTGGAACGGTTCGCGGACTATGTCATCCGGGCGACGGCGGGCGGGGAGCTGGCGCCGGAGACGCTGCGCCGCCTGATCCACTCGATCCTGGACGCGCAGGCGGACCGGCTGCGGGACGACGCGACGCTGCTGATGTTCGAGTGGCGCCCGCCGGCCCGCTGAGGGCGGCCGGACACCGGCTCGGACCGGGCGGCCGGACACCGGCTCGGACCGGGCGGCCGGACACCGGCTCAGGCCGGGGCGGCCCGAGACCCGCTCAGACCGGGTGGCCGCGGGCCCGCAGCCAGCCGTGCACCGTGTCCTTGTCCGCCGGGGTGATGCGTTCCGGGCCGGCGAGGTACGGGCCTTCGTCCTCGTGGAAGCCGGTGTCGGTGACGCGGGCGGTGACCCAGGTGGCCAGATCCCGCGCGGACCGGCCGGACAGCGCGCCCCGCTCCCAGCCGGCCCGGGCCTCGCGGGCCGCGGCGGGGTCGTGCCGTTCGGTCTCCGCCAACCACGCCGCCACCAGCCGCTCGACGGTGCGGTACTCGTCGCCGTTCATGCCGTCCGGGTGCCCCGGGGCCGGGTGCCCGTACCGCCCCGTGTCGACGGTGGTCCGCCGGGTACCCGGACGGCAGCTCGCGGCCCGGGGGGACCTCTCCCCTCGGCGGCCGCAGGACGGCCCGGTCCGGAAAGGGGACAGCGATGACGCAGCCCGCCGACGAGCACGCTCTCGACCAGCGCGCCGGCGTGTCCGAACTGCGCGTGGCGGGCGAGACGGTGCCCGTCCCGTGCGCCCCGCCACCGGCGGAGACGGACCTCCCGCTCGATCGCAACCAGGCGATCCTCCAGGCCGCCAAGCAGGTCGGGGCGCTGCTGAAGAAGACCGGGCTGCCGTTCGCCCTCGCCGGCAGTGTCGCCGTCTACGCGCACGGCGGTGTCCAGAACCTCCAGCACGACGTCGACTTCTGCATCCGGCCCGAGGACGCCGACGCGGTCGCCGAGGCGCTGCGGGCGGCCGGCGTGTCCGTGTACCCGCCGCCCGAGGACTGGCTGCTGAAGGCCGACTGTCTCGGCCAGCAGGTCGACCTGATCCACGCGCTCGGGCACGAACCCGTCAGCGCCGGGCTGCTGGACCGGGCCGAGGAACTGTCGGTCGACTCGGTGCTCATGCCGGTGCTGTCCCCGACGGACCTGCTGCGCGGTCTGCTGGCGGCCTTCTCCGAACACCACTGCGACTTCGGTGCCGTACTGCCGATCGCCCGCACCCTGCGGGAGAAGATCGACTGGGCGCGGCTGCGCCGCGACTGCGGGGCCGACCCGATGCCCGCCGCCTTCTTCTACGTCCTGGAGCGGCTGGAGATCATCCCCGCCACCCCCGCGCAGGAGGAGCGCCGATGAGCGCCGAGAACGTCGAGTACCGCGTCGCCCACCTGCACGACCGACTGGCCGCCGAGGAACTGGGCGAGCTGGGTGTCCGGGCCGAGGTCCGGGCCGGGGCGGTGGTGGTCACCGGTACGGTGCCCTCCGCCCAGTGCCGCGAGACCCTGCTGCGGGTGGTCGACGAGGAGCTGGCCGGGCTGACCGTGCACAGCGACATCGTGGTGGCCGAGACCGCCGGCCCCGACCGTGCCGAGGAGCTGTGATGATCCGTGTCGCCGCCGTCGGAGACATCCACATGGGCCTGGACAGCCAGGGGCTGCTGCGGCCCGCCTTCGAGACCCTGCCCGACTGCGCCGACCTGCTGCTGCTCGCCGGCGACCTGACCCGGCACGGCACGCCGGAGGAGATGGACGTGGTGGCCCGCGAGGTCAGGGACCTGCCGGTGCCGGTGGTGGCCGTGCTCGGCAACCACGACCACCACGACGAGCAGCCCGAGAAGGTGACCGAGATCCTCCGGGCGGCCGGGGTGACGGTCCTGGAGGGCGAGGGCGCGGTGGTCGACTGCGCGGGTACCCGGGTCGGGGTGGCCGGGACGAAAGGGTTCGGCGGCGGGTTCGTCGGGCGCAGCGCCGGGGAGTTCGGCGAGCCGGTGATGAAGGAGTTCGTCCGCACCACCCGGCGCAGCGCGGACGCCCTGTGCGCCGCGCTGAAGGACCTGGACGGCCAGGAGTGCGCGGCGCGGATCGCGCTGACCCACTTCTCCCCCGTCGCCGACACGCTGGCCGGCGAGCCGCTGGAGATCTACCCGTTCCTCGGCAGCTATCTGCTGGCCGAGGCCATCGACACGGCGGGCGCCGACCTCGCGGTGCACGGGCACGCGCACATGGGGTCGGAGCACGGGATGACGGCGGGCGGGGTGCGGGTGCGCAACGTCGCCCAGCCGGTCATCAAACGGGCGTTCAACGTCTATCAGCTGGCCCTGGGCTGATGGTTCGGGATCAGCCGGAGGTCTTCGGGTCCGCTTCCGTGGTGCGCCCGAGCGCGGCGGTGTCCGCTCCGAACGAGGGCACGTCGATCGCGTGGAAGCCCAGCCGGTCGTAGAAGGCCCGGGCCGGGGTGTTGGCCGCCGTCATCACCAAGTGGACGGCGGGCACCTCCTGTTCCCGCAGTGCCCGCAGGAACGTGTGCATCAGGGCCCGTCCGTGTCCGCGGCCCTGCCACTCGGGCAGCAGGTCGATGTGCAAGTGGGCCGGGTAGGCGGCCAGTTCGGGTACGACCATCCGCTCGGGGTGGTGCAGCAGACCGGCGATCACCGCGTCCGGGGAGTTGGGGGTGCCCACGGGCGCCGGGTAGCGGTCGGCCACCCCGGGCAGCCACCGGGTGCGGAAGTCGGCGGCGAAGCGCGGGGTGTCGGCGGTGCCGAGGACGTAGCCGACGGCCTGGCCCGCCCCGTCGTCCAGCACGAAGGCCAGGCCGGGCTCCAGGTGGGCGTACGGGGCGGCGAAGGTCGCGGGGAGGACTCCGGGGTCGGTGTAGTGCGGGCGGCTGTCCCGGCCGTTGTGCCCGGTGCGGACGCAGATGTCGTCCAGGGCCGCGGCGTCCTCGGGACGGTACGGGCGTACGGTGGCGGTGGCAGTCGAGGTCACCGCAGTATCCTGCCCCACTGGGAGCGCTCCCACAAGACATCCGCTTCAGCCGTCCGCGGACGGGTACCCGCCCGCGCCGGGGAACCGGAACAGGCGGGAGAGCGGCACATGGACGAGACCGCGGACCGGATCGCGCGGCCCTGGGGCGACCGGACACCGTACGGGCGGCACGGCGACTGGCCGGAGCGGACGGACCTCCGACTGCGGGACGGCGTGCCGCCGGACGCGGTCGAGCGGTGGGTGCCGTCGGCGTCGATCCTGCACTCGGACGGCGACGCGATGGACATCGCGGTGGCCGACGGGCGGATGGTCGGAGTGCGCGGGCGGACCGTGGACCGGGTCAACCGGGGCCGGCTCGGCCCGAAGGACCTGTTCGGCTGGCAGGCGAACGCCGCTGCGGACCGGCTGACCAGGCCGCTGGTGCGGCGCGGCGGACGGCTGGTGGAGACCGACTGGGACACCGCGCTGGACCTGGTCGTGGCACGGTCGCGGGAACTCCTCGACACGCGCGGTCCTGGCTCGATCGGCTTCTACACCAGCGGCCAGCTGTTCCTGGAGGAGTACTACACCCTCGCCGTCCTGGCCCGCGCCGGGATCGGCACGAACCACATCGACGGCAACACCCGGCTGTGCACGGCGACCGCGGCCGAGGCGCTGAAGGAGAGCTTCGGCTGCGACGGCCAGCCGGGGTCCTACGACGACTTCGACCACGCCGATGTGATCGCGCTGTTCGGGCACAACATGGCGGAGACCCAGCCGGTGCAGTGGATGCGGGTCCTGGACCGGCTGGAGGGCGCCGACCCGCCGCGGCTGGTCTGCGTGGACCCCCGGCCCACCCGGGTCGCCCGGGTCGCGGCCGTGCACCTCGCGCCGCGCGGCGGCACCAACGTGGCGCTGCTGAACGCGCTGCTGCACGAGACGATCCGGCACGACCGGGTGGACCACGGCTTCGTCGCCGCGCACACGGTCGGCTTCGACGAACTGGCCGCCCGGGTCGCCGACTGCTCCCCGAAGTGGGCCGCGGACATCTGTGACGTACCGGCCGCCCGGATCGAGGAGGCGGCCGAACTCGTCGGCACCACCGACGCGTTGCTGTCCACCGTGCTCCAGGGCGTGTACCAGTCGCACCAGGCGACGGCCGCGGCGGTGCAGGTGAACAACCTGCATCTGATCCGCGGCATGCTGGGCCGACCGGGCGCCGGTCTGCTCCAGATGAACGGCCAGCCCACCGCCCAGAACACCCGCGAGTGCGGGGCCAACGGCGACCTGCCGGGCTTCCGCAACTGGCAGAACGACACCCATGTCGCCGATCTGGCCAAGGTGTGGAACATCAAGCCCTCGTCGATCCCGCACTTCGCGCCGCCCACCCACGCGATGCAGATCTTCCGGTACGCCGAGCAGGGCTCGCTGCGGATGCTGTGGATCAGCGGCACCAACCCCGCCGTCTCGCTGCCCGAACTGGCTCGCATCCGCTCGGTCCTGTCGCAGGACCGGCTGTTCACGGTCGTCCAGGACCTGTTCCTGACCGAGACGGCACAGCTCGCGGATGTAGTGCTGCCGGCCGCCACCTGGGGCGAGAAGACCGGCACCCTCACCAACGCCGACCGCACGGTGCACCTGTCCGAGAAGGCGGTCGACCCGCCCGGCGCGGCCCGGTCCGACCTGGACATCTTCCTGGACTACGCGCGGCGCATGGACTTCCGGGACCAGGACGGCGGACCGCTGATCGGCTGGCACGACGCCGAGTCGGCGTTCGCGGCGTGGCAGCGGTGCAGCGCGGGCCGCCCCTGCGACTACACCGGTCTGTCGTACGCCCTGCTGCGCGAGCGCGGCGGCATCCAGTGGCCGTGCCACGCGCAGGCCCCCGAGGGGACCGCGCGGCTCTACACCGAGCGGATCGACTGGGCCCACCCGGACCGGTGCGAGAGCTACGGCAAGGACCTGGTGACCGGGGCGGCGCAGGAGGTGGTGGAGTACCGGTCGCTCAATCCCGACGGCAAGGCGGTGCTGAAGGCCACCGCGTATCTGCCGCCGCACGAGGGAACGGACGCGGACCATCCGTTCCAGCTCAGCACCGGCCGCACCCTGTACCACTTCCACACCCGGACGAAGACCGGGCGGGCGCCCGAGCTGAACGCCGCCGCGCCCGAGGTGTGGGTGGAGGCGTCGGCCGAGGACGCGGACCGGCTCGGTCTCGCCGAGGGCGACCTGGTGGGCGTCAGTACCGCGCGCGGGGCGGTGCGCGGGCGGCTGCGGGTGACGGACATCCGGCCGGGGATGCTGTTCGTCCCCTTCCACTACGGCTACTGGGACACCGCGTCCGGCTCCGGTCCGGTGCCGGACGCGCCCGGCCGGGCGGCCAACGAGACCACGGTCACGGACTGGGACCCGGTCTCCAAGCAGCCGCTGTTCAAGACGTCGGCCGCCGCGCTCACCCTGGTCGCCCGGGGCGACGGCACCCCGGCCCCGGCCCCCGACGTGACCGCCTCGGCCCGGACCGCACGGGGAGGCACCGCGTGAACGGCATCGCCCTGACCCTGCGGGCCCTGCACCACGGCGAGGAACGGCTCGCGCACGAACTCGTGACCGTGGCCGACCGGCACCGCACCGAGCACGAGGTGCGGCACGTCGCGCTGGACCTGGCGCAGTGGTCCCGTGAGCACGTCCGGCGGCTGGCGGCGAGGGGCGCGGAGTACGGCCTCGACCTGGACGGCGCGGTGGACGAGGACGACGGCGGGTCCGGCGTACTGCGGCGGAAGCCGGCCCGGACGCTGGGCCACCGTCCGGAGCCCGGCCTGCTTCTCCTGCGCGACCTGCGCGACCTGCACCTGGCGGCCGCCGAGAACTCCCTGTACTGGGAGATGCTCGGGCAGGCCGCGCAGGCGTCGAAGGACACCGGGCTCCTGGAGCTGGTCTCCGGCTGTCACCCGCAGACCCTGCGGCAACTACGCTGGACCAACACCATGGTCAAGACGCAGTCGCCGCAGATCCTGACGAGCCGGTGACCGTCAGCTCACCACCGTCTGGACGTACGGCACCAGGCGGACCGGTCCGACCAGGCCGTAGTCCTGCCGGGCGGAGCTGCCGAACACGTCCGGGCGGGCCACCCGCAGGCGGTTGATGAGCGGGGTGGCGACCTCGATCTCGAGGGTGTTGCGGCCGCGCTTCAGGTACGGGCCGAGGTCGGCGACGGGGTGCAGGCGGTCCACGGGGGCCGTCCGGGTGCCGTTGACGGTGACCCGGAAGGTGTCGCTGACCTGCCCGAGTTCCAGGTGGGCGCCGTGCGAGGCGTCCCAGTCGGCGGGCAGGGTGACCGTGGTGCGGTAGCGGCCGACGCCGGCCGAGTCGGCCAGTTCGGGGATCCGCGACCAGGGCAGCAGCGTGTCGAGTTCGACTGTGCGGCGCACGGTCTCGATGCGGGTCGCGGAGGTGCCGGGGAGCCGGTCCTCGACCTCCAGGGTCCAGCTCGCGGGCGTGATCGGCCCGGGTACCTCCCGGACCTCGGTGGTGACCGCGCGGCCCCGCGACAGCCGGGTGGTGAAGGTGCCCGCCGCGCTGGTGCGCACGGCCAGGCCCTTGGTGGTGAACAGCGCCTCGTCCGCGTCCGTGGCCAGCGCGTACGGGCGGTTGCCGCCCCGGTCCCCGAACAGTCCCGGGCGGCCCAGCGCGACGATGGTCGCCTGGCCGGGCTGGAGGGTGACACGGACGGTGACCTCGTCGCCGTCCTCGGTGTACCGGGCCAGCCGGGCCGCCTCGCCGGTCCACGGGTTCAGCAGGTACGGCACGGTGGTGCCGCGCAGGGTGCGGCGCAGGGTCACGTCGTGGTCGATGGCGGCCACCGCGGGCTTCACGGTCTCGGCGTGCTTGCCGTTGACGAGGTAGTAGAAGTCCGCGTCGTCCGTGACCCGGTGGGCGTTCAGCAGCGTGGAGGAGACGGCGTGGCGCACGTCGGGCGTGACGCCGAGGCCGGTGAGGGCGTCGCCGACCGCCGTCTTGTCGGTGACCCGGGTGACGTGGGGCAGGGCGAGCAGCCGGGCGAGGACGTCGCGCAGCCGCTCCGTCTCGCCGTCGGCCGGGACGCCCGGGGTCAGTGCCTGGTCGAAGGCGCCGAGCAGCACGACGGGGAGCCCCTTGGCGGCCAGCGCGAGCAGCTTGCGGGCGTCGGCGAGGGCCAGGGTGGGGGTGGAGGAGTAGAAGAAGTCGCCCTCGACGAAGAGCGCCTTGTAGGCGGGGCCGTCGGGGGCGAGCCGGCCGTCCTTGACGGTGGCGGCGGGCAGGTCGAGGAGCGGTCCGCTGAGGAACTGGTGGGTCCAGCCGAGCGTGATGCCGGTGGCGGTGAACCAGGAGGCGCCGATGCCGGTGGCGGTGTAGCCGGTCTGCCGGAAGACGGCGACGTCGGCGCGGGTGACACCGGACTGGAGGACGCGGTGCACCCGGCCCAGGTAGCCGGCGATGTCCGGCAGGTGATCCCAGGTGGGTTGGCGCGGGCCCCAGGACTCGCCGTAGCCGGGGGCGCCGTTGTAGGGGCTGAAGGCGGCGAAGCCGGGCCAGGCGGCGCCGGGGACGGTGGCGTAGGAGAAGCCGTGCACGACGGTCTGGTTGACGCCGGCCGCGTAGGCGCCGCCCATCGTGCGCAGGAACCGGTCCCAGGTGGTGCTGTACGCCGACCCGTTGTAGGCGCCCGCCTCGCAGGAGAGCACGGTGTGGCCGGCCAGGTCGCGGCCGCCGGCCAGGCAGCGGTAGTCGTCGAGGTTCTTGAAGCCGAGCGACTCGCCCTCGGCGATGTCGAGGATCGCCGCGGTGGCGATGGCGTCGGTCTGGAGGCCGTACGGCTGGGCGCGCAACCGCATGCCGAGGGAGTGCGCCCAGTCGCGCAGGGCGGTGACGTGGTGGCGGTTGAAGAGGCCGGAGACGGTCTCCCAGAAGTCGTGCCGGAGCTGCCGGGTCTCCTGGGCCTCGAAGGCGAACACCTGGTTGCTGTCGTCCAGGACCAGGGCGGGCAGGTAGGGCAGCAGGGGGCGGCCGTGGTCGCTCTCGAACGCCTCGGGCAGCTTGGGCGTCCAGACCAGGCCGTCGGTCTCCAGTTCGACCGAGTCCTCGAAGAAGGCGCCGCCCGCCGCCTTCAGCAGCTTGCGCAGGGCGGACGTGAGGATCTCCCGCTCCCAGTAGTCGGTGACCGCCTGGGCGCCGGCCGCGCTGAAGTGGTCGACGACGTAGGCGGCGGGCGCGGAGTGCGGGCCGGACTCGGGCTGCTGGCCCGAGCCGCGCCGCCAGTAGGAGATCAGTACGTACTCGCCGTCGGCGGGCGCCGTCCAGGTCAGGGCGGAGTCGGTGACGGCGGCGGTGAGGTCCTGGACGGAGGCGAGGTCGAGGCCGGTCTCCTTGCGGGTGGAGTTGGCCGTGTTCACCCGGGCGGCCTGGACCGCGACGAGGGTCTGCTGCGTGACGCCGGAGGCCGCCTCGCGCACGGGCGCCGGGACCGGGCCCTGATACGTGGTGCCGGCCGGTACCGAGACGCGGCCGTGGACGAGTTCCTGGACGGCGGCCGGGTCGTCGGGGGTGACGCCGGGGACGGCGGTCGGCCAGCTCGGGCCGAGGGTGATGTCGACGGTGAGGCCGCGCCGCACGGCCCGGCGCAGGGCCGCCTCCACCCCGTCCCGCCAGGGTCTGCTCCCCCACCCGTGGTGGGCGGTGTCCAGCACCGACTTGTCGGTGACGCTGTGGTGGACGGCGGAGATCTCCACGCCGCCGAAGCCGGCGTCGGCGATCTGGTCGATCTCCCGGGCGATCTCGTCGGTGTCGACCAGGCCGTCCGGCCACCACCAGCGGAACTTGGGGCGCACCGACCGGGGCGGCTCGGCGAACCAGGCGGCGCCGGGGGCCTGGCCGGTGGACGCGGACCGGGTGGTCGCGGCCGCGCCGCTCGCGGACTGCGCGGCTGCGGCGGGTGCTCCGACGGCGCCACCCACGGCGGCGGCGACACCGGTGCCGAGACCGGCGGCGAGGATACGGCGGCGCGGCAGTGCGGAGCGCGGCTCGTTGAGTTCGTGCATGGTGCGTCCCTCGACTCGTTCACAAAGTCTGAAACGTTTCAATCACGTATCAGTGCGGGAACGCTAAGTGGCCGGTCCGGACCGGGTCAAGATCCGTGCACGAGGTTGTTGATCCGCCGGTGCCGGGCGCCGATTGGTGCGGACCGGGCGGGGAACCCGGCGACGGCCACAGGAGCACCTCACGTCTGGAGCACACCATGAGTCTTCTGCGCCTGGCCGGCCGGCCGATGCTGGCCTCGATGTTCGTCACCGGCGGCCTGCACTCCCTGCGCAGCCCGAAGGACGTCGCCCCGGCGGCCGAACCCGTGGTACGTCCGGTGGCGGACCGGGTGAACGCGCTGCCGGACGGCACCGAGCAACTGGTGCGGATCAACGGGGCGGTCCAGGTGGCGGGCGGCATCATGCTGGGGCTGGGCCGCTGTCCCCGGCTGGCGGCGCTGGCCGTCGCCGCGACGCTGGTGCCCACCACGCTGGCGGGTCACCGCTTCTGGGAGGAGGACGATCCGGCCGCCCGCGCCCAGCAGCGCATCCACTTCTTCAAGAACCTCTCCATGCTGGGCGGGCTGCTGATCGCGGCCGACGACACCGGCGGCGCCCCCTCGCTGCTGTGGCGCGGCCGGCACGCCGCGAAGGACCTGCGGCGCGACGCCCACCTGGTGCACCGCTCGATGAGGGCGACGGCGGGCCCGGCGGCCACGGCGGGCGGGGTGCTGGGCAGGCTCGGGCGGCACTGACAACGACCGGCCGCGTCAGAGCGGTGACGTGCTCAGCAGGTCGAGGGTGAGGGCGGCGGTCCAGGAGAAGTGCCGGGCGCCGCGGGCCGCGCCGGTGACCGGATCGACGTACTCGGCGAACCGGGACCGGCCGGCCTCGGCGAGGAAACCCCGCCGCAGGCGTGCGGCGTCCGCGTCCAGGCCGTGGGTGCGCAGTCCCCGGTGGATCAGCCAGGTCGTGTTGAACCAGGCGGGGCCGCGCCAGTAGCGCTGCGGGTCGAAGGCCGGGCCGGTGAGGTCGTAGCTGGGGACCAGCCGGGTGGCGGGGGCGGCGAAGCCAGGTCCGGTCAGGGTGCGGCGCACAGCGCCGGTCACGTCGGCCGGCAGGTCCGGGACGAGCAGCGGGACCAGGCCGGTGACGGCGCGCTCGTCGACCAGGGTGTCGGCGGCGAGGTCGCGGACCCGGAAGAGGCCGGCCCCGGCGTCCCAGAGCCGGGCGACCAGGCTCCGGGTGAGGGCGGCGGCGCGGGCGGTGTGCGGGTCGTCGGCGCGGCCGAGGGCGCGGGCCATGGCGGCGAGGGCGTGTTCGCCGACGGCCAGCAGCGCGTTGAAGCAGGGGTCCTCGACGGCGAAGGCGGGCCGGGCGGCGCGGTCGTCGTAGCCGGCCTCGCGGTAGTCGGCCGCGAGGCGGACGTAGCGGCCGTAGTCGAGGTCGGTGGGCCGGTCGTGGGGGTGGCCGTGGGCGAGGTCGGCGCGCCGGAAGGTGTCCGGCGGGGCGGGCTCGACACGGGCCAGGGCGCGGTCCCAGCAGGGGCTGTTGTCGGTGCCGGGCTCCCAGGGGTGCACGACCGCCGCGAGTCCGCCGCCGCCGAGGTCGCGGCGGGTGAGCAGGTAGTCGTGCCAGGCGGCGAGCCGCGGGTAGGCACGGGCGAGGAAACCGCGGCGGTGCGACTCGGCCGGATCCGCCCGGTGCACCAGCCAGGCGGCCAGGGCGTGCACCGGGGGCTGGACGATGCCCGAGGTCTCCGGGGCGGCGGGAGCACCGGAGAGCCGGCCGGCCCGGGAGGAGCGCCAGAAGTCGGGGCTGGGGAAGTAGGCGTCCGCGGGCACGGCCGGGTTGAACACGATGTGCGGGATACGGCCGTCCGCCCACTGCGCGGCCAGCAGCGACTCCAGTTCGCGCTGGGCGCGGCGGGCGGAGAGGTGGCGCAGCCCGATGGCGACGAACGCCGAGTCCCAGCTCCACTGGTGCGGATACAGGGTGCGGGAGGGGACGGTGGAGGCGCCCGTCCAGTTGTCGGCGAGGACCCGCGCGGCCCCGCGCCGCAGGGCCGGCGCCGGGACAGCGGCCCGGTCGAGAAGGGCCGCGCCGCGCCGGTCCCCGGTCCCCTTCGGCGCGACGGCTTCCGGCTGAGCGGGGCGGGTGATGTGAACGACGCGTTCCACGGATGACTCCGGTGTGTTACGGATGCGGTTGCGTCGACAATATCCCCAACTTATGTCGTGTCAACACGCAAAACTGATGGCGTGATGTCTTACAGATGCGCGTAACGGACGGGGAGTTGCTCCGCCGGGCCGACGACCGGCGTGCCGACCGCGGCGGCCAGGTGGGCCGGGCCCGAGGAGGCGGTGACGAGCAGGTCGGCGCAGTGCAGGACGCCCGCGAAGGCCCGCGGGGTGGTGCGGGCGCCGAGGTCGACGGCGGTGTCACCGCTGACCGCGCGGGTCAGGGCGGCGTCCTTGGGTCCGCCGGTGACGACGACCCGGTGACCCGCGTCGCAGAGCCGGGCGACGATCCCGGCGGCCCGTACGGCGTCCCAGACCCGGGCCGGATCGCCCGCTCCGGGGTGGACGACCACGTACGGGCCGTTGCCGGTGAGGGGCGCGGTGTCGAGGACCGGCCGGACCCGGAGCCGCCCGTCGTCCCCGGCACGCAGCCCGAAGCCGAGTTCGGCGACCGCGCGCAGCGCCGCCCGCGTCTGGGGCCGGACGGGGGGCGGTGTCGTCCGGTGCGGTTCGGCGTCGGGGCGGGCGAGGCAGGCGAGCGGGGCGTCGGGCAGGACCGGGCGGGCACCTTCGGCGGGGCCGTCGTCCGGGGCGGGGCGGAGGCTGCCGCGGGGGCCGCCGTATGGGCCGTCGCTCCGGCCGATGGTGACGTGCCGTATCCGTGCCGAGCGCGGCAGTCGGGCGGCCGGCCACGGGTGGGAGCGCTCCGGAACCAGGACGAGGGCGACGTCGTACGTCTCCCGCCGCAGCCGCCGGAGCAGGATGTCGGCGCTGTCGGCGCTGTCGGCGGGCGCGGTGGCGGAGGGGCCGGAGCTGTCCGGGGCGTCCGAGGTGTCCAAGACCAGGACGTCGTCGACGTGGGGCAGCAGTCGGGCGGCGGGCGCTCCGCGAGCCGCGCACAGCATCGTGACCGTGCCCGCCCGGGTGGCCAGCGCCCGGACGGCAGGGCCGGCCAGCAGGACGTCGCCGAAGCCGCCGGGGTGGGCGACCAGCGCCCTCACGCCCACCACCCCTCGCCGCCGCGCACCACGGTGGCCGGCACCGGTTCGGGCCGTTCGGTGTGCGCGGCGACGGTGCGCGCGAGGCCCTCCTGCCAGGTCACGCCGGGCATCCAGCCGAAGATCTCCCGGGCGAAGCCGGTGACCGGGCGGGGCTGCTCGGGGCCGTCGGGCGGCCCGCCGGTGCAGGTCAGGGGCGCGTCGGAGCCGGTCAGTTCGATGATCCGGCGGGCGATCTCGCGTTCCGTGGGCGCCTCGTCGCCGCCGAGGTCCACCGGCCGTACCGACCGGCCGGCCGCGACCAGCAGGATGCCGTCGACCATGTCGTCGACGTAGCACAGGGAGTGCCGGCGGCTGCCGTCCCCGGCGACCGTGACCGGGCGGCCCGCCAGGGCCTGCCCGAGGAAGGTGCCCGGCACTGCGCCGCCGTCCGTGCGCATCCCGGGCCCGCAGGCGGTGAACAGCCGCACGATGCCGGCGTTCGAGCCGGGGACGCCCGCCCGCGCGGCGACCAGGGCCTCGGCGAAGCGGACCGCCTCGGCGTACGCGCCGTGCGCCGAGAAGGGGTCGTCGGGGCCGGGTCCCGGGGCCGGTGGCGCGGAGGCCAGCAGGAACCGGGCGCCGTCCCGGGCGGCGACGGCCAGTGCGGCGCGGGTGCCCGCGCTCGTGGCGTCCAGCAGGTCCAGCGGCCGGTCCGGCCAGGCCGCCGGGCAGCCGGGGCCGGCCAGGTGCAGGACCAGGTCGTAGGGCCCGGCGAGGGCGTCCAGCAGTCCGGGGTCCGCGACGTCCCGTTCCAGGAACCGGAACCCGGAGCGGCCCGCGAGGTGGGCCACCTTCTCGGCCCGGCCGGTCGAGAGATCGTCCAGGCAGTCGACTTCGGCACCCGAATCCAGCAGCCGGGTGCACAGGTGTGCGCCGAGGAACCCCGCGCCCCCCGTCACCAGGGCGCGGTCCCAGGGGGCCCGGGCCTCGGTCTTCGTGGCGAACGCCGCCATCGGCATCATGAGGAGACCTTCCTTCCTCCGCGCAGCGCTGACGACCGGGCCCCGAGTGCCCCACCGAGTCGTCTTCATGCTCTGACGCCTGCCGCGCCCCGTGCGGCACAGGGGTCAGGGACAGCGTCCCGGCGTCCGGTCCTCCCGCCCCGGCGGCCGCCCGCCTGTGATCAACCACACTCACCGGACCAACTGCCGGGCGGGAGCGGCGGGTTGCCGGAACGCACAGCCACCCGGCGGGCCGCTCCGGCACCGACTCGCCGTCCCCCTCTGCCACCATGGTCGGCGCCGTACTCCGGCCTTGTGGAGCACCGACCGCGCAGCGAAGCCGGCGACCTCGCTCCGGTCCCCCTCCCCCGCCGGGTCCCGCCCGGCCTTCCCGAGTGACGCAACGTGCCTTCCTCCGCTCCTTCCTCGCCCCCGTCCCGTTCCCCGTGGCGGGCCCTGCGCCATCGCGGCATGCGCTGGTGGTCGCTCGCGAACTTCGTGTCCAACGCCGGTACGTGGATGCAGCTCACGGTGCAGAACCTGCTGGTCCTCCAGATCACCGGGTCCGCCGCCGCGACCGGCCTGTCGATGTCCGTGCAGGCCGCGCCCGCCCTGCTGATCAGCGTCTTCGGCGGTGCCGCCGTCGACCGCTGGCCGCGCCGGCTGACGGCCGCCGTCAGCCAGGCCCTGCTCGGCGCCATCGCCTTCACCACGGCCGTCCTGGTGGCCCTGGACCGGCTCGACCTGACGTCGCTGATGGTGCTGGCCGCCGTGACCGGTGTCATCGCCACCGTCGACGGTCCGGCCTGCGCCCTGCTGGGCAACGACCTGGTCCCGGCGGCGGACCTGCCCTCCGCGATCGGGGTGGGCGCCCTGGTGCACCAGGCGGGCCGGCTCACCGGCGCCGCGCTGGCCGGGGTCGCCGTCGGCTTCCTGGGCACGGCCGCCGCCTACGCGGCCAACGGCGTGTCGTTCCTGTTCGTGGCCTGCGTCATCCCGTTCCTGCGTCCGGTGCGCGGGGCGGCGGCGCGGGCCGAAGCGGGCGGGAAGCCGTCCCGGCGCCCCGCCGCCGAGCCCGGGATGAGCGTGCGCGAGGGGCTGGCCTTCTTCGCCCGGCGGCCCCGGCTGCTGGCGCTGGCCGGGGTCACCGGGATCAGCGCGGTCTTCGGGCGGAACTACCAGCTCACCCTGGCCGTGCTGGTCACCGGTCCGCTCGCGGGCGGCGCCGGGTCGTTCGGCACGGTCTCCACCGTGCTCGCGGCCGGCGGCATCGTCGGCGCGGTGCTCGGCGCCCGGCTGCGGCGGCCCTCGGTGCGGCTGGTGGGCACGCTGGCGGCGGCCGGCGGACTGCTCCAGGTGGTGGCGGGGGTGGCGCCGTCGATGGCCGTCCTGCTGGTCATGGTGGCGCCGATGGCGGTGGTGGAGTCGGTCTCCGACACGGCCGGCACGGCGGTCCTCCAGACCGATCCGCCCGCCCATCTGCGGGGCCGGGTGCTCGGTGTGTGGGGCAGCGTCGGCACGGTGTGGAGCCTCGGCGGTCCGCCGGTGCTCGGTCTGCTGATGGAGCTGGCCGGCGCGCGGGGCGCCCTGGTGACGGGCGGCCTCCTGATCGCCGCCGCGATCGGCGCGGGCCACCTGCTGCACGGGCGGCGCGGGCCCGTGCCGGTCACGGTACGGACCGACCACGTCCAGGCCCCGGCCCAGCCGACCCTGACCCCGGCCGCTTGACCGCACCACGGCGGCGGCCAGGGCTCCTCCACGCCGGCGCCGTCGACCGTCGCCTCGGGCAGGCCGCCGCTCAGGCGGCCGGTGCCGAACCCCGGCGCGGGCCCGTGCCGGTCACGGTACGGACCGACCACGTCCAGGCCCCGGCCCAGCCGACCCTGACCCCGGCCGCTTGACCGCACCACGGCGGCGGCCAGGGCTCCTCCACGCCGGCGCCGTCGACCGTCGCCTCGGGCAGGCCGCCGCTCAGGCGGCCGGTGCCGAACCCGTGGCCAGACGGGACAGGAGCCGCGCGCGGTGCAGGTCGGCGACGGGGGCGAGCAGATCGGGGTGCCGCAGCAGAGCCGCCGCCCGGCGGTCGGCGGCGTCGGGAGCCAGCAGCCGCCGGTACTGCGCGGGCGGGCCGGCGGGCACGGCGTGACCGCCGGTGAGCGACGCGACGACGCGCTCCCTGGCCGGCGGGACCACGCCCGAGTCCGCCGGCCCCGCGCGACCGCCGGCCCGCCCGGCCGCCGGCGCGGCACGCCGTTCGGCGTCGGGCAGCGCGGCCACCGCCCGTGCCGTCAGGTCCGGGTCACCCAGCAGGCAGGCCGCCCAGCTCGCCAGCGCCTCGTCGACCCAGCTGCGCCAGGCGTGCTCGTCCCCGTCATCGGTCCCCGCGGCTGCCGCGCCGGCCACGGCGTCGTCCGCACCGAAGATCCGGTCCAGCCGGGCGGAGCCGCCGGGCCCCGCCACGCCGACCAGGGCGGCGTCCAGCGGTGTCGGGTAGCGCAGCCGGGCCGCGAGGGTCACGGCCTGGCGGGCCTGCGCCTCGCAGAGCGCGGCGGAGAACGCGCCGCCGCACGCCGGGTAGGAGCGGGTCAGCCACTGGGCGGTGGCCGCGATGACCGGGGAGAGTTCTGCTTGCACTGCCGAGCCGTCCGAACTGGTCTTCGAGAACTGGGGCACCCGCCACGCTAGCCCGCGGCTCCCGGCGCGGTCCGTGGCCCGGATCTCCCCGACGCCGTGGCCTCGGCCACATCTCGGCCGCCTCCGCGCCCCGCGGACCTGGGCGGACGCGCGCCCCGCCCGGCCCGGAATGCGATCCTGGGCGCTCACCGATCACCGATCCGCACTACTGCTCATCGATCACCGATCCGCACTGCTCGCCACCGACCGTTGGAGCACCACTGAGTACCGCCGTCCTCTCCGAGGCCGTCCCGGTCGCCCTGCTGCTGGGCGTGCTGGTCTGCGCCGTCGTACGTCCCCGGGGCCTGCCGGAGGCCGCGGCCGCCGTGCCCGCCGCCGCGCTGGCCGTGGCACTCGGCACGGTCACCCCGGACGCGGCCTGGGCGCAGGTCCGCAGCCTGCTGCCGGTGGTCGGCTTCCTCGCGCTGATCCTGGTGCTGGCCCACCTGTGCGCCCGGGACGGCCTGTTCGAGGCGGCCGGCGCACTGGTGGCCCGCCGGTACGGGGGCAGCCCGCGCCGGCTGCTGGCCGGGGTGTTCGTGCTGGCCTGCGCGGTCACCGCCGTACTCAGCCTGGACGCCACGGTCGTGCTGCTCACCCCCGTGGTGCTGGCCACCGCCGCCCGGGCCGGCGCCCTGGCGCGGCCGCATGTGTACGCCACCGCGCACCTGGCCAACTCCGCCTCGCTGCTGCTGCCGGTCTCCAACCTGACGAACCTGCTGGCGTTCACCACCAGCGGGCTGACCTTCACCCGGTTCGCCGCGCTGATGGCGCTGCCCTGGCTGGTCTCGATCGCCGTCGAGTACGCGGTCTTCCGCCGCTTCTTCCGCGCCGACCTGGCCGTGCCCGTCGCCCCTGCGCAGGAGCGGCCCGCCGGGCGGGCGGAGCCGGCCGTCCCCCGGTTCACGCTCGTCGTGCTGGCGCTGACGCTGGCCGGGTTCGCCGTCACCTCGCCGTTCGGTCTGGAGCCGGCGTGGGCGGCGCTCGGCGGCGTGGTGCTGCTCGGCGGCCGGGCGCTGCTGCGCCGCCGGGCCACGGCGGAGGAACTGGTCGGCGCCGCCTCCCCGCTGTTCTGCCTGTTCGTGCTGGCGCTGGGGGTCGTGGTGCAGGCCGTGGTGGCGGGCGGGCTGGCCGACGGGCTGGCCCGGGTGCTGCCCTCGGGCCACTCGCTGCCGGCGCTGCTCGGGGTGGCGGCGGTGGCCGCCGTGCTGGCCAACCTGATCAACAACCTGCCGGCCGTGCTGGCCCTGCTGCCGCTGGCGGCACCCGCCGGCCCCGGCCCGGTCCTCGCGGTGCTGATCGGCGTGAACCTGGGCCCCAACCTGACCTACGTCGGGTCGCTGGCCACCCTGCTCTGGCGGCGCATCCTGCACCGGCACGGCATCGCCGCCGACCTGGGCCGTTTCACCCGGCTGGGGCTGATCGCCGTACCGACGACGCTGGTGGCCGCGACGGTGGCGCTGTGGGCGTCGCTGCGGGTCATCGGCACCTGAGCCGCGCGCGCCCCGTCACCAGGGCGTGCTCGGCAGGGTCGGACGGCGGACCGCCTCGGCGGCGTCCCGCAGGTGCAGGGCGACGGTGATCAGGGCGCGCAGCGCGGAGGGGCGCAGGTGCTGGGCGCTCTCCGCGGCCAGCACCAGCAGACAGCCCGCGGCCTGCTCGACCACCGGGAGGGGGATCTCGAAGTCCTCGTCGTCGGCGCCGCGGAAGGCGCGCCACGGGGCGGCGGCGCCGTCGATGGCCCGCTGCACCGCGTGTTCAAGGTGCTGCGCGGCCTGCTCGCAGACGGGGGGCGGCAGGATGATCGTGCGGGAGAACGCTGAACTGGTCATGGTCCCACTGGTCCCCCGCAGCCGGGGCGTTCGATCGGCGCCCGCGGCGGTATTCACCGGGTCGGCCGGTACCCGTGGTTCCGGCACCCGTGACTAGGGTGAGGCCATGGACACCTTCGGGGACACGACGGACGGTGACCGCCCCGGTGCCGCGGCGGCGCGGCTCACCGGACGGGCGGTGACGGGTGAGCGGCGGCGGACCGCGGGGCTCGCCGAGGTCGTCCTCGACGACGGTACGTCGGTGATGGTCAAGCGCGGCGACGCGGCGGACGCCGTACGGGCGGAGGCGGCCGGGCTGCGCTGGCTGACCGCCGCGCGGGCGGTCGCGGTGCCCGCGGTGCGCGGCGCGGACCGGCACTGGCTGGTCACCGACCTGGTGCCCGCGGGCCGGCCGGACGTCCGGGCCGCCGAGCGGTTCGGCCGGGAGCTGGCCGCGCTGCACGCCGCCGGGGCGCCCGCGTTCGGTGCCGCGCCGCCCGGCGGGCCCGAGGCGGCGTACATCGGCCGCGCGCCGATGCGCAACACGCCCGCGCCCGGTGCCGACTGGCCCGGCTGGTACGCCGAGTACCGGGTGCTGCCGTATCTGCGCCGCGCGGTGGACGAGGGCACCGTCCGGCCGGCCGAGGCCGCCGACGTCGAGCGGGTCTGCGCGCTCCTGCCCGAGCTGGCCGGGCCGCCCGAGCCGCCGGCCCGGCTGCACGGCGACCTGTGGAACGGCAATGTGCTGTGGGGCGCCGACGGCGCGGTCCAGCTGATCGACCCGGCCGCGCACGGCGGGCACCGGGAGACCGATCTGGCGATGCTGCGGCTGTTCGGCTGCCCGCACCTGGAGACGGTGCTCGCCGCCTACGACGGGGCCGCGCCGCTCGCCGCGGGCTGGGCCGGACGGGTCGGCGTGCACCAGCTGTTCCCGCTGCTGGTGCACGCCGTGCTGTTCGGACGGGGCTACGCCGAACAGGCCGTCGCCCTCGCCCGCGCCGCCCTGGCCGGGTGAGGGTCAGCGGGTGACGACGTGCCGTTCGTTCGGCACGCAGTGGGTCATCGTCAGCCCCTCGACGTCGCGCGGCGGGTTCTTGCCCAGGTTGGACAGCCGCTCGCGGTCGTCGTCGGTCAGGTCCTGACTGGCCAGCGGTTCGAGGCCGGCCACGTCCTGCGGCGAGATGCCGAGGCCCTCGCCGACCCGCAGCCCGAGGTCGTTCTCGACCAGCAGGAAGTGCCACACCATGCGCTCCTGCACCGGACGGTCGCACTGGGAGAGCAGGTTGACGAAGTTCTTCACCAGGTCGTCCCGCTCCCACTGCTCCAGCAGGCAGTAGCGCTGGCCCGCCTGGAGGTAGTCGTTGGTGCGCGGGATGCGCTTGCGGGTGACCCGGCCGCGGATCTCCGGCCCCTGCTCGTCGTGGGTGGGGTACTCGCCCTCGCGCAGGCCGCCGTCGGTGATGGACGGCTCGTAGTTGACGGACGGGTTGTCGCCGCCGTCCGTGTGGTAGGTCATCAGGCCGTCGCGCTGGTTGGTGTGCACGGTGGCGTTCTTGGCCTGGTTGACCGGCAGCTGGAGGTAGTTGGGGCCGACCCGGTAGCGCTGGGTGTCGCTGTACGAGAAGGTCCGGCCGACCAGCATCTTGTCGTCGGAGAAGTCCAGGCCGTCGACGAGGACGCCGGTGCCGAAGGAGATCTGCTCGTTCTCGGCGAAGAAGTTCTCCGGCATCCGGTCCAGCACCATCCGGCCGACCGGCCTGGGCGGGAAGTCCTGCTCGGGCCAGGTCTTGGTGTCGTCCAGCGGGTCGAAGTCCAGCTCCGGGTGGTCGTGGTCGTCCATCATCTGGACGAGCAGCTCCCACTCCGGGTAGTCGCCGCGCGCGACCGCCTCGTAGAGGTCCTTGGTGGCGTGGCCGGTGGAGTCCGCCTGCACGCCCGCGGCGTCCTCCTCGGTCATGCTGCGTACGCCCTGCTTGGGCATCCAGGTGTACTTGACCAGCTTGGTGTCGCCCTGCGCGTTCACCCATTTGTAGGTGTTGACGCCGAAGCCCTGCTGGTGGCGGTAGTCGGCCGGGATGCCGCGCGGGCTGAACAGGTTGACCAGCATGTGCATGCACTCCGGCGTCTGCGACATGAAGTCGAAGATCCGCCGGGGCTGCTGCTCGAAGGTGACCGGGTCGGGCTTGAGGGCGTGGATGACGTCCGGGAACTTGATGGCGTCGCGGATGAAGAAGACGGCCAGGTTGTTCCCGACGAGGTCCCAGTTGCCGTCCTCGGTGTAGAACTTCACCGCGAAGCCGCGCGGGTCGCGGGCCGCCTCGGAGGAGTCGCGGCCGCCGATGACGGTGGAGAAGCGCAGGGCGACATCGGTGCGCTTGCCGCGCTCCTGGAACAGCTTGGCCCGGGTGTAGCGGTCGATCGGCTCGTCGCCCCAGGCGCCGTACGCCTCGAAGTAGCCGTAGGCGGTGACCCCGCGGGCGTGCACCACGCGCTCGGGGATGCGTTCCCGGTCGAAGTGGCTGATCTTCTCGAGGAACTGGTAGTTCTCCAGCGTGGCGGGCCCGCGGGCGCCGACCGTGCGCTGGTTCTGGTTGTCGTAGACCTGGTGTCCCTGCCGGTTGGTGAGCACCTTCCGGTCGTCGTCGGGAGCGGGACCCTGGCTCGATACGTCGGTCATCTTCGTTCGGCTCCTTGGACTCGTGGCCGCCGCGGCGACGCGCGTGCCGAGACGGCGGCCGGCGGCCGGTCGCGTGGGCGTCCCGGGTACCCGGCCGCGCGGGGTCAGTCACTCGTGACACTGGCATGCCCCCGAGTCCCCCGCGACTGGCCGCGGAGGGCGGACCGGCGCATCGTGGACCCATGATCCCGAGCACCGCAGGCCCGGCGGCCGTCCCGCGCGCGGGACGGGACACTCCGACGGGCGCGTCCGCGCGGGCGAGCCCGGCCACCGCGGCCGTGCCGGTGTCCGGGCCCCGCGAAGTACGGCGGTCAGCCCTCGGCGAGCCGGGCGCGCAGCAGCTTCTTGCCCAGTTCGGCGCCCTTGCGGCTGTCCGCCTGGGCCTTGCGGAACAGCTCCGCCACCTCGGTGTCCTTGTTCCGCTCGGCGTCCTGGATGTACGTCTCCAGGCGCAGCGCGTTGTTCAGGCACGACTCGACGTACCAGATGAGGTTGTAGTCCTTGTCCTGCGTACCGGTCACCCCGCCGGTCTCCGCTCCGCTGGTCATACGGACCTCCCTTTCCCACGTCCGGTCGGACGGGACCTTCTTCGGAGCGGCCCGGGTACCCCGCCCGGGGCGGCACACGGCACCGGAACCGGCCATCCGGCCGGTGGCGGCTGCCGACCAACTCGCGTCCCGTTGGGACATATGTCCCAACGGGACATTCGAGGTGTATCGTGAACGGCATGACGGCAGCGAAGCCCACGGACCCCGCGGACGTCCCCGACGACCGGCGTCGGCTGAAGGCGCGGCGGACCAGGGACGCGCTGGCCGACGCCGCCCGCGACCTGATCCTGGACCGGGGCCTGGCCGCGACCACCGTGGAGGCCGTCGCGGAGCGCGCGGACGTCACCCGCCGCACCTTCAGCCGGCACTTCGCGGGCAAGGAGGACGCCGCCCTCGACTTCGTGCGCCGCGACGGCGACCGGATCAACGCGCTGCTGCGCCGCCGCCCGGCCGCCGAGCCGCCGCTGCCGGCGTACCGCAGGGCGGTGCACGCGTGGCTGACCGACCCGGCGGAGCCGCCGTTGCAACTGCGCCCGCGGATGCGCCGGCTGCTGGCCCTGGTCGACAGCGAGCCCGCCCTGTTCGGCGCCTACCAGCGCATCCGGGTCGACGCCCAGGAGGAGTCGATCCGCATCATCGCCGCCCGGCTCGGCACCGACGCCGCCCGCGACGTGCGTGCGGCCGCCGTCGTCGACGCCGCCGCCGGCGTCCTGGTCGCAGCCCTGCGGGTCTGGGCCCGCACCGGCGACCGCAACTCGTCCGCCGGGGACCTCGCCGCCCTGGTGGAGCGGGCCTACGACGCCCTGACTTCGGAGATCGCGACCGCGACCGCCGACAGCATCACAAGAGAGTGAAAGCACCATGAGCACTTCGGGCACCCCCGTCACCGACTACGGAACCGAGTTCTCCGGAAAGACCGCGCTGGTCACCGGCGCCGCCTCCGGCATCGGCCTGGCCACCGCCCGCCGCCTGGGCCAGGGCGGCGCGAAGGTCGTCATCGCCGACTACAACACCGAGGGCGCCGAGAAGGCCGCCGCCGACCTGACGGCGGAGGGCATCGAGGCCGCCGCCGTCACCCTGGACGTGACCAGCCCCGAGTCCGTCGAGGCAGCCGTCCGGTTCGCCGTCGACACCTTCGGCTCGCTCGATCTGGCCGTGAACAACGCGGGCATCGGCGGCCCGAGCGCCCCGGTCGGCGAGTACGACGTGGACGCCTACAGCCGCGTCGTACGCACCAACCTGGACGGCGTCTTCTACTCGATGCGCTACGAGCTGCCGGTCATCGAAGCCGCGGGCAACGGCGGCGCCATCGTCAACGTCGCCTCCATCCTCGGCAAGGTCGGCTTCGCCGGCTCCGCCGCGTACGTGGCCGCCAAGCACGGCGTGGTCGGGCTGACCGAGACCGCCGCCGCCGAGTACTCCGCCAAGGGCATCCGGGTCAACGCGGTCGGCCCCGGCTTCATCGAGACACCGCTGCTGAAGACCATGGACCAGGACGCCTACAACGGCCTGGTCGCCCTGCACCCGGCCGGCCGCCTCGGCACCTCCGAGGAGGTCGCCGAGCTGATCGTCTTCCTGCTCTCCGACCGCGCGTCCTTCATCGCCGGCAGCTACCACCTGGTCGACGGCGCCTACACCGCCGTCTGATCCCCACCGCCGACACGGGGGACGACAGAACGAAGGAGTTCGACCATGAAGGCACTTCAGTACCGCACCATCGGGGCACCCCCCGAGG
The DNA here is from genome assembly GCF_052216785.1 of Streptomyces sp. JW3. Taxonomy (NCBI): domain Bacteria; kingdom Bacillati; phylum Actinomycetota; class Actinomycetes; order Kitasatosporales; family Streptomycetaceae; genus Streptomyces; species Streptomyces sp. JW3. Next base: position 43,656 of record NZ_JBQOUX010000045.1, read on the forward strand.
TGGTCACGGTCCCCGACCCGGAACCCGGGCCCGGACAGGTGCTGCTGAAGGTCACCGCCGCCGGGGTGTGCCACTCCGACATCGCCGTGATGGAGTGGCCCGCCGAAGGCTTCCCCTACGAGCTGCCGCTCACCCTCGGCCACGAGGGCGTCGGCACGGTCGCCGCGCTGGGCGACGGGGTGACCGGCCTCAGCGAGGGCGACGCGGTCGCCGTCTACGGGCCCTGGGGCTGCGGCACCTGCGCCAAGTGCGCGGAGGGCAAGGAGAACTACTGCCTGCGCGCCGACGAGCTGGGCATCTTCCCGCCCGGCCTCGGCCGCCCCGGGTCGATGGCGGAGTACCTGCTCATCGACGACTCCCGGCACCTGGTCCCGCTGGACGGTCTGGACCCGGTGGCGGCGGTGCCGCTGACCGACGCCGGGCTGACGCCGTACCACGCCATCAAGAAGTCGCTGCCGAAGCTCGGCCCGGGCTCGACCGCGGTGGTCATCGGCACCGGCGGCCTCGGCCACGTCGCCATCCAGCTGCTGCGCGCGCTCAGCTCCGCCCGGGTGATCGCCCTGGACGTCAGCGAGGACAAGCTGCGCCTGGCCCGTGAGGTCGGCGCCCACGAGACGGTGCTGTCCGACGCCGGGGCCGTCGAGGCGGTCCGGAAGATCACCGGGCCGATCGGCGCGCAGGCGGTGTTCGACTTCGTCGGCGTGGCGCCGACCGTCAAGACGGCCGGCGGTGTCGCGGGCGTCGAGGCCGACGTCACCCTGGTCGGCATCGGCGGCGCGCCGTTCCCGGTCGGCTTCGGCCTCACCCCGTTCGAGGTGTCGGTCTCCGCGCCCTACTGGGGCAGCCGCAGCGAGCTGATGGAGGTGCTGGCGCTGGCCCGGGCCGGCGTGCTGTCGGTGCACACCGAGACATACTCGCTGGACGACGCCCCGCTCGCCTACCAGCGGCTGCACGACGGCAAGGTCAACGGCCGCGCGGTGATCCTGCCCAACGGCTGACCCGACGAGAACGCGGGGGCGCGACCGGTCCCCCGTTCCGGTCGTGCCCCCGCGCCGTGCCCCCGCGGTGTTCGAACCTAGGGGGCGGCCCGGCCGCTGTGAAGCGTGCCGGTGCCCGCTGTCCGGCCGCGGGGGCTCACCCGTGCACAGGTGCGTCCGGATGGTCCGGGTTCGTACCGCACAGCGGTGCGTGGCCGAGGTCGCCCACGGCCAGGTGGGCGAGGACCACCTCGTACAGGTCGCCGCCGCCGGCCAGCAACTGGCGCTCCAGGACCGGTTCGGCGCCGCGCACGTGCTCACGCACGGTCTGCGGATGCAGGCCCAGGGTCCGCGCGGTCCGCTCGGCGTTGCCGCCGGCCGCGATCCAGGTGCGCAGGGTGCGGCGCAGCCCGCGGGGGTCCGGCTCCAGCCGGCCGAGCAGGTCGCCGGCCCAGGCGCGCAGCGGGGGCCCGGTCAGCAGATCGGTGAGGCAGGTCCCGCCCGGCCCGCCGGTCTCCCCTTCGGCGGCGAAACCGGCCTCGGCGTTCAGGGTGAGGTGCGTGGTGGCCCGGACGGTCAGGTCGGCGAAGTCGGTGTCCAGCAGCGCCGCGACCCGGTCCATCCGGGCCCGGACGGTGTTGCGGCTGATGCCGAGGATCTTGGCCGCGTTGACCGCGGTGAACTCCAGGCCGAGCCGGGTGGTGGCGAGCAGTTCGGCCCGGGTGTGGTGCGGCAGCCGGTCCAGCGGGCGCAGTACCCGGGCGGTCCAGCCGCGCAGCGCCGCCGGGTCGATCAGCCGCTCGGGCGGGGTCCGCTCGGCGTACCCGGCGGCCCGCTCCGGACGGATCCGGGCGACCGCCAGGGCGCTGACCGCCTGTCCGTAGGCGGTGGCGGTGCGCACCAGGCTCTGCCGGACGCTGCCGCCCAGCAGCGCCCCGGGGTGCCGGCGGATCAGCGTCCGCAGTTCGTCACCGGTGCTCTCGCGGGGCGCCACGACGATCACATGGCCGTCCATGGCGGGGCAGCGCACGACCAGGGCGCGGTCCCGGGTGGCGTCCCGGCACTCGCGGGCCAGCCGGTCGCGCCGGTCGGGCGCGGTCTCCACGACGTGCACCCTGGCCGTGTCGGTGTCGAGCAGGCCGGGCCAGAAGCCCGCGGCGACCCGGCGGGCGGAGACGATCTCCTCCACCATCAGCAGTTGCAGGATGGCCAGGCGCAGGTCGGAGGTGGCCCGCTCCAGCCGGTAGCCGGTCGCGGCGGACGCGCGGGCGACCAGCAGCAGGGTGAGCGCCTGCGCGGTGTGCGCGACGATGCCGGCGGCCGTCCGGTCGAAGGGCGCCGCGCGGGCCACCGCGAGCACGGCGGCCGGTTCCGCGCCGCCACGCTCCACCCGGACCAGCCGCAGGTGCCGTCCGGCGTCCTCGAAGGCGGCGGAGGCGATCCGGCCGGCCGTCAGGTCCCGCAGCGGGCCCGCGTCGCACTCCACCGGCGTGCCGGCCAGCAGCCGCCCGGTGCCGTCGCGCAGCGCCACCGTCGCGGGCAGGGTGCCGGCCAGCCAGTCCACGACGCCGCGCACGTCGTCCCCGCCCGGTCTCAGCCGGCCGAGCAGTTCCTCCGCCCACCGCACCCGCCCGCTGTCGTCCTGCCGGCCCGTCACGTCGTCCCTCTCCTGTCGGGTTGTTCCGTTCCCCCCATCATCCCGGTCGGTCGGTCCGTACGGTTCCGGGGGCTTAAGCTCGGCGGATGGCGAAGTACTTCGACGTGCACCCCGACAACCCCCAGCCGCGCAGCATCGCCCAGGTCGCCGACAGCGTCCGCTCGGGGGCGCTGATCGCGTACCCGACGGACTCCTGTTACGCGCTGGGCTGCCGGCTGGGCAGCCGGGACGGCATCGACCGCATCCGTTCCATCCGCCGGCTCGACGACCGGCACCACTTCACGCTGGTGTGCCAGGACTTCGCACAGCTCGGTCAGTTCGTACGGATCGACAACGACGTGTTCCGGGCGGTCAAGGCGTCCACGCCCGGCAGCTACACCTTCATCCTGCCCGCGACGCGCGAGGTGCCGCGGATGCTCCAGCACCCCAAGAAGAAGACCGTCGGCGTCCGCATCCCCGACCACGTCGTCACCCAGGCGCTGCTCACCGAGCTGGGCGAGCCGCTGCTGTCCAGCACGCTGCTGCTGCCCGACGAGGAGGAGCCGCTGACCCAGGGCTGGGAGATCAAGGACCGGCTCGACCACGTGCTGGACGCGGTGGTCGACTCGGGCGACTGCGGCACCGAGCCGACCACGGTCGTCGACTTCTCGGGCGGCGAGGCGGAGATCGTCCGGTACGGCGCGGGGGACGCGACGCGCTTCGAGTGAGCGGGCGCGGGTGCCGGTGCGCGGCCGCTCGGGCGCAGGTCACCGCCGGTCCCGCCGGCCGGCCGTGGCACGATGATCCCGGTCCGCCCGCGCCCCGGGCGGCCGTGTGCCGACGTCACCACAGGAAGGCAGCCCAGCCATGACCTCCGTAACGGGAAACGCTGTCGACATCGCCACCGCGGACGGCACCGCCGACGCGTATCTGACCCGGCCCGACGACGGGCGGGCGCATCCGGCGGTGCTGCTCTACATGGACGCCTTCGGTCTGCGCCCGCAACTGCGGTCGATGGCCGACCGGCTGGCCGGGGCCGGGTACACGGTGCTGGTGCCCAACGTCATGTACCGGCACGGACGGGCGCCGGTCGTCGAACTGCCCGAGTTCATCGACCCGCAGGCGCGGCCGGAGATCTTCCAGCGGCTCCGCCCGATCATGCAGGCCCACACCACCGAGTCGGCGGTGCGGGACGCGGACGCCTACCTCCGCTGGCTGACCGCGCGCCCGGAGGCGGCCGACGGGCCGGTCGCGCTGACCGGCTACTGCATGGGCGCCCGCCTCGCACTCCTGACGGCGGGCTCCTTTCCCGACCGGGTGGCCGCGGTGGCCGGTTTCCACGGCGCCGCGCTGGCGACCGACGCCCCGGACAGCCCGCACCTGCTGGCCGACCGGATCACCGCCGAGGTGTACTTCGGCCACGCCGACCAGGACCAGTCCCTCCCTCCGGAGCAGCAGGAGCGGCTGGCGGCGGCGCTGACCGCGGCCGGGGTCCGGCACCGCTGCGAGGTGTACGCGGGCGCGGCCCACGGGTACACCCAGGCCGACACCGCCTCGTACGACGAGGCGGCGACCGAGCGGCACTGGGCGGCCCTGCTCGACCTGCTCAAGCGCGCGTTCTGAGGCGCGCGCTCTGAGGGCGTCGTTCCGGAAGAGGACGTTTCCTCTCGTTACCCGGAAAGCCTTGCAATTGCACGGCCGGGCCCCGTAGAACTCTCCTGCACCACATGCCGTGGCTCTGGGGGGGAGTTGGCTCATGGAAGGCACGGTCGACGGTTTCCGGTACGGGCTCGTCACCCCGGTGGCGGCCTATCTGATGGCCTGTCTGGGCGGTGCGCTCGGGCTGCGCTGCACGGTCCGCACGCTGCTCAACGCCCAGTCCTTCAAGGCGGGCTGGCTGGGGCTCGGCGCGGCCTCGATCGGCTGCGGGATCTGGACCATGCACTTCATCGCCATGATGGGCTTCCGCGTCGCCCAGACCCGGGTCCGCTACGACGTCCCGCTGACCGTGCTCAGCCTGCTGGTGGCGGTCGTGGTGGTCGGCGTCGGGGTGTTCATGGTGGGTTACCGCGGCGCCGGGCGCGGCACGCTGGCACTGGCCGGGCTGGTCACCGGGCTGGGGGTGGCCGCCATGCACTACCTGGGCATGGCGGCGCTGCGGCTGGACGGGGACCTGCGCTACGACCTGCCGACGGTCGGGCTCTCGCTGGTGATCGCCGTGGCCGCGGCGACCGCGGCGCTGTGGGCGGCGGTGACCGTGCGGGGCTTCCTGGCCAGTCTGGGGGCCAGCCTGGTGATGGGCGTGACGGTGTCCGGGATGCACTACACGGGGATGGCCGCGGTCAGCGTCCATGTGCACGGCACCTCGGGCGGCACCTGGGACGGCAACTCGGCCGCCTCGCTGCTGCTGCCGATGCTGCTCGGCCCGGCCGTCTTCCTGCTGCTGGCCGGGGTGGTGGTCATGTTCGACCCGCTGCTGGTGCTGGGCGAGGGCGACTGGAAGCCCCGGCCGGCCCCGGCCGGCCGGGGCGCCGAGCGCGCCGGGCAGCCGTACCCGCCGGCCCCGCCGCACGCCAACTCCGTACCGCGTCGGCGCGGTTGACGGCCCCTCCCCCGCGGCCCGGCCGGACCGCGTTGTTACCGTGCCGGGATGGCTGAATCCTCACGTGACACAGCGGAAGGCGCCGGCTGGGGTGCCGCGGAGCGCGGCGCGTACCGGCGGCTGATGCCCGAGCGGGTCGAGAAGCTCTCCTGGCTCGACCCGCGGACGCTGTGGGCGGCCCGCAACGGCGTACTGGCCTCCTGGTTCGGCGATCCCACCGGCCGCACCCGGCAGCGCTGGGTGGCGCGGCGGGCGGCGGCCGGCGCCCCGGCCGACAAGGTGATCCGCCGGGACGACCCCGACCGGTTCTCCTTCCTGGTGATCGGCGACACCGGAGAGGGCGACGACCCGCAGTACGCGGTCGTGCCGGGGCTGCTGCGGGCGGGCGGGGACACCCGGTTCGCGGTGCTGGCCAGTGACGTGATCTATCCGGTGGGCGCCGCCGACGACTACGGCACCAAGTTCTTCCGGCCCTACCAGGACTACCAGGCGCCGATCTACGCGATACCCGGCAACCACGACTGGTACGAGGACCTCGGCGGCTTCATGCGGGTCTTCTGCGACGACGCCCCGCCGCTGGAGCCGGAGCCGGCCCCGAGGCCGCTGACCCGCGCCTGGCTGCGCGCCCTGCTGTGGCACCGGCCCCGCCCGGACGACGGCCGGCGGCTCGAGGAGGCGCGTGCGCTGCGGTCGGCGCCGGCCCAGCGGGCCGTGCAGCCGGGGCCGTACTGGGCGATCGACGCGGGTCCGGTGCGGATCGTCGGGATCGACACCGGGTTGCTCGGGACGGTCGACGCCGAGCAGGGGGCGTGGCTGCGCGAGGTGTCCCGGGGGCCGCGCCCGAAGATCCTGGTCACCGGCTCCCCGCTGTACGTGGACGGCGAGCACCACCCCTGCGCGATCGAGGGCGGCGGCACGGTGGACGACATCGTCCGCGACCCGGCCCACCACTACGTGGCCGCGATCGGCGGGGACATCCACAACTACCAGCGCTATCCGGTCGAGGTGGCCGGCCGCACCGTCCAGTACGTGGTCGCGGGCGGCGGCGGGGCGTTCACGCACGCCACCCACACCATCCCCCGGGTCTCGGTCGGCGGCGTCACCGAGACGGACTTCCGCTGCTACCCGCTGCGCGGCGACTCCCTCGCCTTCTACAGCGGGCTCTACGGCCGCCGGCTGCGGCTGCGCCGCTTCTTCACCCTCACCGAGGCCGAGGCGACCGCCGTGATCGCCGAGCGGCTCGGGATCGGGCCGACCCGCGCCCAGCAGGACGGGGCGGCCCGGGTCACCCGGCGGGTCCGGCTGGTCGCCGGGCTGCTGGGGACCGGGCGGCGGCCGGAGCAGCGGAAGCGGTTCCGGCTGCCGGTGCGGAAGATCTACACGCAGTTGTTCTCGCCGGGTTCGGCGACGTACAGCCCGCCGTTCTTCAAGTGCTTCCTGCGGCTGGACGTCACGCCGGACGCGGTCCGGCTGCGCTGCTTCGCCGCCACCGGCAACCGGGCCCAGGAGACCGACCCGCCGGTGGAGGACGAGGTGACGATCCCGCTCGGGTGAGCGTCACCAGCGGCCCGCCGCGCTGCCGGTGAGGGGCTCGGACGGGCGGCCGTCGACGCCGGCGGGCACGTCTCCGTGGAGCATCACGCGGTGCATGATCCGCGGGTGGTCCAGGTGGGCGTTGTCGCTCGGCGCGAGATGGATGGTGGCCCGGTTGTCCCAGAAGGCGACGCTGCCCGGCGCCCAGCGGAACCGGACGGTGTACTCGGGCCGGGTCGCCTGCTCCAGCAGCAGCTGGAGGACCGCCGTGCTCTCCGGGCGGGTCAGGCCGGTGATCTGCTCGACGTAGTAGCCGTTGACGTACAGGATCCGCTCCCCCGTCTCCGGGTGGACGCGGACCAGGGGGTGGACGGTGGCGATCTGGTGGTCGAGCAGCCGGCGCAGGTAGGCGTCGTCGCCCGGGCGGGGCTGGTAGCCGACGCCGAGGCGGTGCTCGGCGCGCAGGCCGTCCACGAAGGCGCGCAGCGGGGCGGAGAGTCCGGCGTAGGCGGCGGCCAGGTTGGACCAGGTGGTGTCGCCGCCGTACGGCGGTACCGTCTCGGCACGCAGGATGGTCGCGGCCGGCGGGTCGACCCGGGCGCCGTGGTCGCAGTGCCAGCCGCGCAGCAGGGAGTGCCGGCGGCGGGCCAGCCACTCGTCGTGTTCCATGCCGAACCGGCCGCCCAGCTCCAGCCGGTCGGCGGTCGTCTCGACCTCGGGGAAGCCGGGCGGCGACGCCTTGCCGCGCCGGGGCAGCAGCACCGGTTCGCCGAACCGGCGGGCCAGGGCGACGTGGGCGGCATGGTCCAGCCGCTGGTCGCGGAAGAAGACCACCTTGAAGCGCAGCACCGCCGCGCGGATCGCGGCCACCTGCGCGTCGTCGAGGTCGCCTGCCAGGTCGACACCGGTGAGATCGGCGCCGATGTGCCCGGCGGCGGGCCGCACCTCGATCCCCGCCGTCGCCTGCGCCGCCCGTTCGGCCCTGTCCGTCGTCATGCGCGCTCCGTCGGTCGTCCGGCCCCCGTCCCGCACAGATCGTGACAGCCGTCGCCCGGTATGGCGACAGTGCCAGGGGGAAACATGGGGGCCGGACCCGATTTCACGATCTCCAGGAAGGCTCTCACCCGTGACCCGTATCCCGGCACACCCCCTGAACGACGGCACCTCGCTCCCCGCGCTGGGGCTGGGCACCTGGCCGATGGACGACGCGGAGGCCCAGCGGGCCGTGGCCGCGGCCCTGGACCTGGGCTACCGGCTGATCGACACGGCGGCGAACTACCGCAACGAGACCGGCGTCGGCCTCGGGGTGGCCGACTCCGGGGTGCCCCGCGAGGAGATCGTCGTCACCACCAAGCTGCCCGGCCGGCACCACGGCTACGAGGAGACCCTCGCCTCCTTCGAGCAGTCCCGGGCCCGGCTCGGCCTGGACTACGTCGACCTGTACCTGATCCACTGGCCGCTGCCCCGCGTCGACCGGTACGTCGACTCCTGGCAGGCGATGATCAAGCTGCGCGAGGAGGGGCTGGTGCGGTCGATCGGCGTCTCCAACTTCACCGCCGGGCACATCGAGCGGCTGGAGCGGGAGACCGGGGTGCTGCCGTCGGTGAACCAGATCGAGCTGCACCCGCTGCTCCCCCAGGACGAGCTGCGCGCCTTCCACGAGCGCAAGGGCATCCGCACCGAGAGCTGGAGCCCGCTGGGCCGCGGCAGCGACCTGCTCGCCGACCCGGCCGTCGCCGCCGTGGCCGACGCCCACGGGGTGACTCCCGGCCAGGCGGTGCTGCGCTGGCACACCCAGCTCGGCGCGGTGCCCGTCCCGAAGTCCGCGGACCCCGGGCGGCAGCGGCAGAACCTCGACGTCTTCGGCTTCGAACTGGACGCGGAGCAGATGCGGACGATCGGTGACCGCCCGCACCGGCGGATCGGCGGCGATCCCAAGACGCACGAGGAGTTCTGAGGCGGGTGCCCGGCCGGCGGTGCCCACCGAGGACCACGCACTGGCTGCCCGGTGGTCCAGCGTGGCTGCTGGTGACGACGGCGGGCGGGCCGGGCCCCTTCGGTGCGCACCGGGCGCATCCTCGGCCAGGTCGCGGCGGACAGCCGCGCCCCTCACTCCTGAGACAGCGACTGCTCGGCCCAGATGGTCTTGCCGCCGCCGGTCGGCCGGCTGCCCCAGCGCTGGGTGAGCTGGGCGACCAGCAGCAGTCCCCGGCCGCCCTCGTCGAAGGCGTGCGCCCGGCGCAGGTGCGGTGAGGTGGAACTGCCGTCGGAGACCTCGCAGATCAGGCTGTGGTCGCGGATGAGGCGGAGCTGGATGGGCGGTTCGCCGTAGCGGATGGCGTTGGTGACCAGTTCGCTGACGACCAGTTCGGTGACGTAGGCGCTCTCGCCCAGGCCCCAGGCGGCCAGCCGCTCCATGACGGAGGTCCGGGTGGCGGCGACCTGCGCGGGGTCGGGGGTGATGTCCCAGGTGGCGACCTGGTCGGCGCCCAGTGCCCGGGTGCGGGCCAGCAGCAGGGCCACGTCGTCGCTGGGGTCCTCGGGCATCACGGACTTGAGCACGTTGTCGCACAGCGCGTCCAGCGAGGGCACCGACGCGGTCAGGGCCCGGCACAGTTCGGCGGTGGCCTGATCGAGGTCGCGGACCCGGTCCTCGACCAGGCCGTCGGTGTACAGGGCGACGACGGAGCCCTCGGGCAGTTCCAGTTCGGTCGCCTCGAACGGCTGCCCGCCGACGCCGAGCGGCGGCCCGGCGGTCATGGCGACCAGGTGCGCGGACCCGTCGGGCAGGACCACGGCGGGCGCCGGGTGTCCGGCGGCGGCCAGCGTGAGGCGGCGGGAGACCGGGTCGTAAACGGCGTAGAGGCAGGTGGCGCCCAGTTCGGCGGCCTCGTCGCCCTCGCCGCCGGCGGAGAGGTGGGTGACCAGGTCGTCGAGGTGGGTGAGGAGTTCGTCGGGCGGCAGGTCGACGTCGGCCAGGGTGCGGACGGCCGTGCACAGGCGGCCCATCGTCGCCGTGGACGGGATGCCGTGGCCGACGACGTCGCCGACCACCAGCGCGACCCGGCTGCCGGAGAGCGGGATCACGTCGAACCAGTCACCGCCGATCCCGGCCGCCGACCCGGACGGCAGATAGCGGTGGGCCACCTCCACCGCCACCTGTCCGGGCAGGCCGGTGGGGAGCAGGCTGTGCTGGAGGGTCAGCGCGGTGCTGCGTTCCCGGGCGAACCGGCGGGCGTTGTCCACGCAGACGGCGGCCCGGCTGGCCAGTTCCTCTACCAGGACCACGTCGTCGTCGACATACGGTTCCCCGGGGTCGGCGCGGGCCAGCAGCACCACGCCGAGGACGGTGCCGCGGGCCCGCAGCGGCACCGCCAGGGCCGAGCGGACCCGGCCGCGCCAGGCCCGGTTGTGCGGGGCCTGCTCGTTGCGCAGCCGCATCCAGCGCTCGAAGTCGGGGTCGCCGGGGCCGCTGAGCACCGCCCGGCCCTCCCGCAGCGCCCGGGCGGGCACCGAGTACGTCGGGTGGACCACCTGTTCGCCCAGGTGGGGGGTGGGCCGGGGGTAGCCCTCGGTGGCGGAGCTGTGCGCCACCCGGCGCAGCGAGATGTCCGTCACCGACTCCACGACCGGCTCGTCGGTGCCCAGCACCCAGTCGAGCAGGTCGACGCCGGCGAAGTCGGCCAGCCGGGGTACGAGGAGGGCGATCAGTTCCTCGGCGGTGCGGACCACGTCCAGGGTGGTGCCGATGCCCGCCGCGGCCTGGTTGAGCAGGGCCAGCCGCTGCTGGGCCCGGTGCTGCTCGGTGGTCTCGATGCCGGCCATGGCGACGGCGGCCACCGCGCCGGACGGGTCGCGCACCGGCCACATCTCCACCCTCCAGGCGTGCTCGTCGAGCGGGGAGGAGGCGGGCGTGAAGGTCTCGTAGCGCGCGGGCCGGCCGGTCTCGGCGACCTGCCGCAGGTGCCGGTGGAAGCCCGAGCCGTCGGCCTCGATGCCCTCCATGATGTCCGAGAGCCGTCGTCCGACCAGCTCCGGTTCGCTCACGCCCAGCAGCCGCAGCGCGGTGTCGTTGGCGCGCAGGTAGCGCTGGCCGGTGTCGTGCACGGACATGGACAGGGAAGCCTGCCGGAAGGTCTCGCCGGCCAGGACGAACAGGTCCGTGTCCGGATGCTCGACGGTGACCGCGTACCCGCCCGGGGTGCCGTCCCCGGTGAGCAGGGGGTGGCCGCGCAGCGCGAGCGCCACCGCGGAGCCGTCCCGGTGCCGCACCAGGGCCGTGCCCGTCAGGGCGGACACGGCACCCGGCGCGAGGTCCTGGGCGAGCAGGTCCCGCGCGGGCCGGCCGACGGCCTCCTCGGCCGGGTATCCGGTCAGTCGCCGGGCGCCCTCGCTCCACCCCGTGACCAGGCCGTCGGTGTCCACGATCGCCGCAGCGGAGGCATGCTCCATGCCGTCCAGGATTATCCCTTTACCTCCCACTATCAACCGCTGTGGGGCCAGAGGGGCGGCCGGTCCGCGATTCCTAGGGCCGGTGAGCGCGCAGTGCGGCCAGGGCCCGGTCGGCGTGCGCGGCCATCCGCAGTTCGCTGTGGACGGCGTCCAGCACCGTGCGGTCCTCGGCGACGACGAAGGTCACCCGCTTGGTGGGGGCGAGGGTGAATCCCCGGCGCACCCCGTACCGCTCACGGACCGCGCCGTCCGCGTCGGACAGCAGCGGCATGCCGAGTCCGTGCCGGCCGGCGAACTCGCGCTGCCGCGGTACGGGGTCGCCGCTGACGCCGACCGGCCGGGCGCCGACGGCGGCGAACTCGGCGGCCAGGTCGCGGAAGTGGCAGGCCTCGGCGGTGCAGCCGGGGGTGAGCGCGGCCGGGTAGAAGAACAGCACCACCGGCCCCTCGGCGAGCAGCCCGGTCAGGGTGCGTTCGGTACCGGTCTCGTCCGGCAGTGTGAAGTCGGGGGCGGTGTCGCCGGGCCCCGGGCGGGCGCTCATGACCGCTGCCCGGCGCCGCGGGCGACGCCGCGGGCCCACAGCACCAGCGGCAGTTGCAGCGGCAGCCGTCCGTAGGCGGCGCTCTTCAGCGGCGCGGGGCGGTGCCGCCAGTCCACGGCCATCTTGACGTTGGCGGGGAAGACGCCGACGAAGAAGGCCGCGGCCACGTTGGCGGCGGCCGGCCGGGTGCGCGGCAGGGCGATCCCGGCGGCCAGCGCCAGTTCGACGGCGCCGCTGGCGTACGTCCAGGTCCGGGGCGTGCCCGGCAGGCCGCGCGGCACGATCGCGTCGAAGACGCGCGGCGCGGCGAAGTGGGCGGTGCCCGCGGCGGCCAGCAGACCGGCGAGCAGCAGGGGTGAGCGTTCGGACCGGGACACGGTTCCTCCTCGGGGGGCCTGGCGCGCGATATTACTCGACGGTAAGGCGGCGTGGGGGGGCGGACGCCGGGCTTGCGCGAGCCGGGGGGGGCGGAGGGCGAGCGGCGAGGGGCGGGCCCTGTACGGCCGCGCCGCCTGCCCAGGGCGATCGGCCCAGGGGACCGTGGCGGCGCCGGACGCCGTACGTACGG
>NZ_JBQOUX010000046.1:0-55948 GCF_052216785.1 Streptomyces sp. JW3
CCGAGGAGCCCCGGGCCGACGGCCGCAGGCGGCGCCCGGTGCGGACCTCCCTGATCGTGCTGGTCGCGATCGTGGTGGCCGCCGCCGCGGGGCTCGCCGCCAGCGGCGTCCTGGGCGGCGACGACGGCGACGGCGCGGCGCAGGCCCCCACCGGCCCGGCGGCCACGGCCAAGGTGAAGCGGACCACGCTCACCGACGCCGAGACGGTGGCCGGCAACATCGGCTACGGCGAGGCCAGCACCGTGCAGGCGGTCACCGGCGCCGGCGACGGCCAGGGCGGCGCGGGTGCGAGCGGCGGCTCCGGCATCCTCACCTGGGTCCCCGAGGCCGGCGACACCATCGAACGCGGTGAGAACGTCTACAGCGTCAACCAGCAGAAGACCCCGCTGCTCTACGGGAACATCCCCTTCTACCGCACCCTGCGGGCCGGGGACTCGGGCAGCGACGTCAAGATCCTCGAAGCGAACCTGAAGGCGCTCGGCTACGACGGCTTCACCGCGGACTCCACCTACAACGCGGCCACGGCCGCCGCCGTCCAGGACTGGCAGGACGACCTGAACCGCGAGCAGACCGGCGAAGTCGCACCGGGCGACGCGGTGGTGGCCGACGGCGCCCGGAAGGTCGCCAAGGTACAGGCCGCGACCGGCGCCGCGCCCAGCGGCCCGCTCCTGAGCTGGACCGCGACCGAGCGGGTGGTCACCGTGGAACTCGAGGCGCAGTACGAGGACCTGGTCGAGGTCGGCACCGAGGCCGAGGTCACGCTGCCCGACGGCAGCACCGTCCAGGGGAAGGTCACCGACGTCGGCGCGCCGTCCAACGTGTCGGACGACCAGTCCGGCGAGGACGGCGGCGCCGGCGGGTCGGAGGGCGACCAGGAGGCAACCCTGCCGGTGGAACTGACGGTGAAGGACCAGAAGGGGCTCGGCGACTACCAGGCCGCCTCCGTCGACGTGACCCTGGAGTCGGAGAGCCGCGAGAACGTGCTCGCGGTCCCCGTCAACGCCCTCGTGGCACGGGACGGCGGCGGCTACGCCCTGGAGGTGGTGAAGCCCTCCGCGCCGCACGGCGTCGAGTACGTGCCGGTCGAACTCGGCATCTTCGCCGACAGCATGGTGGAGGTCTCCGGAGCCGGCATCACCGAGGGAACCGTCGTAGGAGTGGCGAAGTGACCGCTGCCTCCCATCCGGTCGTGGACCTGGCCGGGGTGTCCAAGTCCTACGGGGACCTGGCCGCCCTCCAGTGCGCCGATCTGGTCGTCCACCGCGGCGAACTGCTCGCCGTGGTCGGACCGTCCGGCTCCGGCAAGTCCACGATGCTCAACATCATGGGCACGCTGGACCGGCCCTCGGCCGGCAAGGTGCGGATCGCCGGCCACGACATCGACGAACTGCGCGACCGTGACCTGTCCGCGTTGCGGGCCGCCACCATCGGCTTCGTCTTCCAGCAGTTCCACCTGGCCCAGGGGGTGCCCGCGCTGGACAGCGTCGCCGACGGGCTGCTCTACAGCGGCCGCGGCCGCGCCGAGCGGCGCGAACTGGCCGAACGGGCCCTGCGCCGGGTCGGCCTCGGCCGCCGCCTCTACCACGAACCGCACCAGCTGTCCGGCGGCGAGAAGCAGCGCGTGGCCATCGCCCGGGCCGTGCTCGGTGATCCGCCGCTGCTCCTGGCGGACGAGCCGACGGGCGCGCTGGACTCCCGTTCCGGAGCCGTGGTGATGGAGCTGCTGCACGAGCTGCACGAGGCCGGGACCACGGTCGTGGTCATCACCCACGACCGGGACATCGCGGCCTCGCTGCCCCGAGAGGTCCGCCTTAAGGACGGCCGGATCGAGCACGACTCGGCCCTCGGCGACGCGCCGGCCGGGGAACTCGTGTCCGCCGAAGGAGGCGTGCGATGAGCCTGACGACCACGGACCGGGACCCCGGTCAGGCGCCTTGGCGGGACCTCCCCCCGCCGCCGCGTCCCAAGGCGGCGCGGATGGGGCCCGCCGACGTGGTCCGGGTCGGCGGCTCGGGACTGCGCGCGCGGCCGATGCGGGTGTTCCTCTCCGCGCTGGGCATCGCCATCGGCATCGCCGCGATGATCGGTGTGGTCGGCATCTCCACGTCGTCCACCAACGACCTGAACGAGCGGCTGGCCGCGCTCGGCACCAACCTCCTGACGGTCTCGCCCGGCGAGTCCTTCGACGGCGGCGAGGCGCACCTGCCGACCACGTCGCTCGCGATGATCGGCGACATCCCCGAGGTCGAGACGGTGTCCGCGCTCGGGAAGACGTCCGCGAAGGTCTACCGCAACGACCGGGTGCCGGTGGCGCAGTCCGGCGGGCTGAGGGTGACCGCGGCCCGCACCGACCTGCCGGAGGCGATCGGCGCCGAACTCACCGACGGCAGCTGGCTCAACGCCGCCACCAGCGAGTACCCGGCCGTCGTCCTCGGCTCGCACGCCGCCGAACAGCTCGGCATCCACTACGCGGGACCCGAGGTGAAGGTGTGGCTGGGCGGCCGCTGGTTCACGGTGGTGGGCCTGCTCGCGCCCAACGAACTGCTGCCCGACCTCGACAGCAACGCGATGGTCGGCTGGGCCGCGGCGGAGCAGTACCTCGGCTTCGACGGCTACCCGACCTCCGTGTACACCCGGGTCGAGGAGTCCGCGGTCAACGAGGTGCAGGCCAAGCTCGGCGCCACCGCCAACCCGGAGTTCCCCAACGAGGTCGACGTCTCCCGGCCCTCCGACGTGCTGGCGGCCAAGGAGGCCACCGACGACACCCTCAGCGGACTGCTGCTCGGACTCGGCGGTGTCTCGCTGCTGGTCGGCGGCGTCGGCGTGGCCAACACGATGGTCATCTCCGTGCTCGAACGCCGCTCCGAGATCGGTCTGCGCCGCTCCCTCGGCGCGACCCGCGGCCAGATCCGTACGCAGTTCCTCGCCGAGGCGCTGCTGCTGTCCGCGCTCGGCGGCGTCGGCGGGGTGCTGCTCGGCATCGGCGTGACCATCGCCTACGCCAGCTACCAGGGGATGAGCACGGTCGTGCCGGTCTGGGCGATGGCCGGCGGCATCGGCGCCACCCTGGTCATCGGCGGCCTGGCCGGCTTCTACCCGGCCCTGCGCGCCGCCCGGCTGCCCCCCACGGAGGCGCTGGCCACCTCCTAGAGCCACCCGCCCCGAACCGCGGTGCCCCTGCTGTCCGCCCCCGTGCAGCGGGGGCACCGCTTGTCCGGCGAGGCTGCCGTGCCCGGCGCGGCGCGGGTCCGGACCGTGCCCGCGAAGCCTCTGGCCCGGGCCGCTACAGCGGCGCGGGGGAGGAGGCCCCGGTGAGCAGCCGCCGCGGGCTGCCCGTGCCGTCGGCCGGCACGCTCCACAGGTCGCTGCGGCCGGACTCGCCGTCGGCCGGCAGGGCGTAGGCGAGGGTGTCGTCGTCCAGCCAGGTGGCCTGGTCGTCGACGCTGTGCCGCTCGGCGAGCGGGGTCGCGCGCAGGGTGCGCAGATCGAGGACGTACTCGCGCCACAGGTCGGTGCGGGAGAGCACCCGCTTCTTGAAGGCGATCCGGGTCCCGTCGGGGGACAGCGAGGGGCACTCCACGTTCTCGGTCAGGGTGGTGACCGACTCGCCGGAGACCGAACCACGGACCAGGTAGGTCTTGTCGGCGGTGTTGAGGGTGGCGTAGAAGGTGTCGTCGTCGGCGGCGAAGGTGACGCCCCAGAAGTTGACGTCGGCGGCCCGGTAGGACTCGCCGTCCAGGGTGATGTCGAACGTCTCCAGGCTCGGGATAAGCCGTCCGGTGCGGGTGTCCAGGATCGAGGTGCGGGTGGAGAAGAAGGTGGACGCGTAGGACTCGCCGGAGACGAAGACGGTCCAGGCGGCGAACCGGCCGCTGGGCGAGACCCGGGCCCGGCTGGGCGTGCCGGCCAGCGCGAAGGTCCGCTTCGTGCGCAGTTTCGCGTCGAGCAGCAGGGCGCGGTTGCGCTGCTTGAGCACCCCGGGGTTGGACTGGAGGCAGACGCCGGTGCCGGCCGCCGCGTAGAAGCGGACGCACTTGAGGCCGGCGGCGGTCCGGTCGCCCCCGGGGTCGGTGGCCGGTACCGAGGCGACCGCCGTGCGGTGCGGGCCGGCCGTGCCGTTGACGAACATCAGCCGGTCCCGCTGCCGGAGGCTGACCGGGCCGGCGCTGACGGCGGGGTCCCCGGACCGGGGCCGGTCGGCGCGCTCCGCGCGGTCGGCGGCGCGCAGCACCATGCCGGTCGCGGTGCCCGCGAGCACCAGGACCGCCGCGACGAGGACGAGCAGGCGGCGGCGTAGCGAGGTCATCCGGTTCCTTGTCGCGTCTGGGGTCATGACGGGCGGTTGTCGGTGCGGCGGTCGGGCCGGTCGGGCCGCAGGACCAGGCCGGCCACGGCCGCGCAGCACAGCAGGCCGAGCGCGGAGCCGGCCAGCGCCGGGCCGTCGCCCCACAGCGTCCAGGCGGCCCCGATCCCGAGCGAGCAGCAGAATCTGGCCAGTGCCTGGCTGGTACCGACGATGGCCAGACCGCTGGCCCGCAGCCGCTCGGGCACCACACCGGCCAGCGCGGCCGGCAGCACCCCGTCGGTGGCCGCGTAGAAGGTGCCGTGCAGGGCGAGGACCAGCGGGACGAGCAGCGCGGTGTCCGGGGCCCACAGGAGCAGCGCGTAGGCGAGGAGCAGGCCCAGGTGTCCGGCCAGGAACACGACGTGCCGGCCGATCCGGTCGGCCAGCGCGCCCATGGGTACGGCCAGCAGCAGGAACACCACGGCGGTGCCCAGCGGCAGCAGGGTGAACCACTCCGCGCCGACGCCCGCCCGGCGTTGCAGCAGCAGGTAGACGAACGCGTCGCTGACGGTGGTCAGACCGAGCAGCGCGGCACAGCCGGCCAGGGCGCGCAGCCGGGGCAGCCGGAGCAGGGCGAGGGCCTCGCGGACGCGGACGGGGGGCCGGCTGCCGTCGCCCGCCGCCTGGGCGGCCGGGCCGGTGCCGGTGGTCCCGCTCAAGCCCGGGCCGGTGCCGCCGCCCGGCCCGGGGGCGACGGCGTCGCCCACCCCGCCCCCGGCCGCCGCCCGCCGCCCCGGCACGAACAGCACCAGCACCAGCACCCCGAGTACGGCGACGCACGCGCTGACGCCGAACACGGCGTCGTAGCCGTCGGCCGCCGCGCTCAGGATGAGGAACGCGGCCAGCGGGCCGAGCATCGCGCCGGCGGTGTCCATCGCCCGGTGCACCCCGAAGGCCCGGCCCTGGTGCGCGACCGGCGTGGACAGGGAGATCATCGCGTCGCGCGGCGCGGTGCGCAGGCCCTTGCCGGTGCGCTCCAGCGCCAGCACCGTGCCGAGGGCGCCGAGGGAGCCGGCCAGCAGGAGCAGCGGCTTGCACAGCGCGGAGAGCCCGTACCCGAGCCCCGCGAGCAGCTTGTGGTCGCGGACGCGGTCGGCGAGGTGGCCGCCGGTGAGCTGGACCAGCGCGCTGACGCCGTTGTAGACGCCGTCGAGGGTGCCGAACGCCAGCGGGCTGAAGCCGAGAGTGGTGACGAGGTAGAGCGGCAGCACGGCGGTGACCATCTCCGAGGAGATGTCGGTGATCAGGCTGACCGTGCCGAGGACGAGGACGACCGGCGCGATGCGGGGCCGCGGGCCGCGTCTTCGGCCCGGCCCGGTGTCCGCCGGCGGGGCGGAGCGGTCGGTGAGGTACATGTGGCGAGCAACTCCCGGTGCGGTGGGCTCAGTTCTGCCGGCTGCTGTCGTCCCGCAGCCAGGTGCCGAAGTCCTGGGCCCGGATGGCCTGCCGGGCCCGGCGGCGGGCCAGGACCGCCGCCGCGAGGAACACGGCGACGCTCGGCAGGAGCCGCGGCTCCCGGCGGATCATGGCCGTCAGATCGGTGACGCCGGTGCGGGCGGAGGCGCCGCCCTCCGGTCCCGGCCGCTGTTCCACCTGGGCGGTGGAGACCGCGGCCCGCACCCGGCGTTTCATCAAGTCCCGCCAGGTGCGCGGCGGATGGACCACGACCTCGGCCGCGCCGACCACCAGCCGCTCCCGCTCGCCGAACGCCAGGGACGCGGCCAGGTCGTCCGCCATCAGCGGCGGCAGCGCGGCGATCCGGGCGTGCCCGGCCTTGGAGACCGCGATGACCCCCCGGCCGAACAGGCCCGCGCGGACGGCCGGCAGCCGCTGCCACACCCGGTAGTACGCCCGCACCCGCCGGCCGCACCCGGCCAGCGGGATCCGCCGCTCGGGGGCGGTGGCCAGGACGCCGGAGGTGTCGTCGGTCAGGGGCGCGGCCAGCGCCCGTACCGCGGCGGCGCTGAGCACGACGTCGGCGTCCACGTAGAGCCGCGGGAAGCCGGCGGCGTGGTCGTCGCCGGCCCGCAGCGCGGCGTGTTTGGAGGGGACCGGGATCTCCACGACCCGGACCCGGGGCCCGCGTTGGGCGGCGATCCGCGCGGTGTCGTCCGTGCAGCCGTTGCACACGACCACGATGTCGGTCTCGTCCTCGGCGACGCCTCCCGCGACGCCCCCGGCGGAGCCGGTCAGCAGGGAATCGAGGAGCCGGCCGATCACACGCGCCTCGTTGTGCGCCGGGATCACGATGCTCGTCACTTGGGCAGTATGCCGCCGGTGTCACCCTTGCGAGGCATGTTTCGTCCAACTGTTCCCGTGACTGCGTTCCATGGTCTAGATTGACGTCCGCCGGGTCGGTGATGAGGGAGGGGAACGTGTCACTGGCTACCAGCCAAAGACGCACCTGAAGACCGGACCGGTTGCAGACACGTAACCAACATGCAAGCGCTACACGGCGGTTGGGGAACCGCTGAGGCTTTGTGATGTTCCGGTGCCGCCGCGTGGAGGAGACGCGTCGGGGCCGATCCAGCCCTGGCTGCGGGCAGTGACCGTGGTTCCGCGTGTGCGCGGTCGGGGACAGTTGCGCGTGTGGTGGTGGGGGGCCATGACCATTGAGGTCACGCATGAGCCGATCGATGTGGAACGCGGGCGTCCGGAGACCCGCCGAAGACCCTGGGACCGCGGGTACCGCACGGTCCTGCTGGTCGCGGACGGCCTGGTGGCCGTCGTCGCGGCGTTATTGATCCACGGGGCGTACGGCCGGTGGGCGGTGGTCCTGGTACTGCCTCCGGTGTGGATCGCGATCATGTTCGCGCATCGTTCCTACGACCGCGGCGCGCTGGGGCTGGGCACCGAGGAGTACCGCCGGGTGCTGCGCGGCGCCGTGGCGCTGCCGGCCCTGTCCGCGGCCGTCTACTGGCTGTTCACCCATGACGCGGACCTTCTTCATGACATGATCATGGCTGTCGTGCCGGTGGTCGGGATCGGTCTGCCGGTCCGGTACGCGCTGCGCCGCCGGCTGCACCGGCGCTGGGCGCGGGGGCGGGGCCGCAGCCCGGCGCTGCTGGTCGGACCCGCGCGCGACGTCCTGGAACTGGTCGGCGTGCTGCGCCGGGGTGGCGCCCAGGAGTTGCAGGTCGCCGGGGTGTGCCTGAGCGATCCGGAGAACGCCTCCCAGATCCGCGGCACCGGACTGCCCGTGCTGGGCGGCGTCGACGACCTGAACGACGTGGTCGGCGCCCTGAGCATCGGCACCGTGGTGGTGCTCCCCGCCCCCGGCCTCGACGCCTCGGACCTGCGCCGGATGTCCTGGACGGCCGCCGCGCGCGGCGTCGACTTCCTGCTGGTCCCCGTGCTCGGCGACATCTCGGCGGCCCGGCTGGCGATCCGGCCCGCGGGCGGGGTGCCCCTGGTACGGATCGAGGCGCCCAGCCTGTCCCGGGCCGCCCGGCTGCCCAAGGAACTCCTGGACCGCTCGCTCGCCGCCGCACTCCTGCTGCTGCTCGCCCTTCCGCTGCTCGTCATCGCCCTGGTGGTCCGGCTGGACAGCCCCGGGCCCGCGCTCTTCCGCCAGCAGCGGGTGGGCCGCTACGGCGACCACTTCACCATGTTCAAGTTCCGCACCATGCGCCCGGACTCGGAGGCGCTGCGCGCGGAGCTGGTCCATCTCAACCAGAACAGCGACGGACTGCTGTTCAAGGTGAAGGAGGACCCGCGCATCACCCGCGTCGGATCGTTCCTGCGCCGCAGCTCCCTCGACGAACTCCCGCAGCTGCTCAACGTGGTGCGCGGCCACATGTCGCTGGTCGGCCCCCGCCCCTCGCTGCCCGCGGAGGTCGAGGAGTACCCGCCGGACGTCAAACGCCGGCTGCTGGTCAAACCGGGCCTCACCGGCCTGTGGCAGGTCAGCGGCCGCTCCGACCTGCCCTGGGACGAGGCCGTCCGGCTCGATCTCGGATACGTGGACAACTGGTCGATGAGCCTCGACCTGACGATCCTGCTGCGGACCGGGTCCGCGGTGGTGCGAGGAACGGGGGCCTACTGATGGACCGAGCCAAGAGGAGAACCAGAGCCGTGACACCCGAGCCGCTGGGGGTCGCCGTGGTCGGCGCCGGCTACTGGGGCCCCAACCTCGTGCGCAACTTCCAGGCCAGTGACCGGTTCCGGCTGCGGCACCTGTGCGACCTCGACGTGGAGCGCGCCCGGCGGGTCCTCGGCGGCTACTCGACCGTCCGGGCCACCGCCGACTACGCGGCCGTCCTCGCCGACCCCGAGGTGGCCGCGGTCGCCGTGGCCACCCCGGCCGGCACCCACCTGGACATCGCCCTGGCCGCCCTGCGGGCCGGCAAACACGTCCTGGTGGAGAAACCGCTGGCCGCGACGTACGCCGACGGGACCCGGCTGGTGGCCGAGGCCGAGGAGCGCGGCCTGACCCTGATGTGCGACCACACCTACTGCTACACCCCCGCCGTGGGCCGCATCCGGGAGGCGGTCCGCTCCGGCGAACTCGGCGAGATCCACTTCGTCGACTCGGTCCGCATCAACCTGGGGCTCGTCCAGAAGGACATCGACGTGCTGTGGGACCTCGCCCCGCACGACCTGTCGATCCTCGACTTCATCCTCCCCGACCACGTCGAGCCGGTCGCGGTCGCCGCGCACGGCGCCGACCCGATCGGCGCCGGCCAGGCCTGCGTCGCCTATCTGACGCTCCAGCTCAACACCGGTGCCATCGCCCACGTGCACGTCAACTGGCTCTCCCCGACCAAGGTCCGCACCACCATGGTGGGCGGCGCCAAACGCACCCTGCTCTGGGACGACCTCAACCCGCTCCAGCGGGTGGCGGTCTACGACCGCGGCGTCGACCTCGCCTCGCCGCAGGAGATCGGCGTGGACGAACGCCGCGACATGCTCGTCTCCTACCGCTCCGGGGACATGGTCGCGCCCGCCCTCGCCGAGAAGGAGGCGCTGCGCTCCATGGTCGACGAGTTCGCCGACGCCGTCCAGGGCGGCCGGGCGCCGCTGACCGACGGCCGGGCCGGGCTGCGGGTGCTGGACATCCTGGAAGCGGCCTCCCGCAGCCTGGAGTTCAAGGGCGCGGTCGTCGGCCTGCGCGCCGGCCGCTGACGGGCCCCCACCCTCGTTAAGGAAAGGCACCACAGGTGAGTACCGTAGAAGGAAAGAAGATCCTGGTCACCGGGGGAGCCGGCACCATCGGCTCCAACCTGGTCGACCTGCTGGCCGAGGGCGGCGCCCGGGAGATCGTGGTACTGGACAACTTCGTCCGCGGCCGCCGGGCCAACCTCGCCCGGGCCCTGCCCAGCGGCGTCGTGGAGATCGTCGAGGGCGACGTCCGGGACGCCGCCACCGTACGCAAGGTCACCGAGGGCGCCGACCTGGTGTTCCACCTCGCCGCGATCCGCATCACCCAGTGCGCGGAGGAACCCCGGCTCGCCAACGAGGTCCTGGTCGACGGCACCTTCAATGTGCTGGAAGCGGCCGCCGAGGCCGGCGTCGGCAAGGTCGTCGCCTCCTCCTCGGCCTCCGTCTACGGCCTGGCCGAGACCTTCCCCACCACCGAACGCCACCACCCCTACAACAACGACACCTTCTACGGCGCCGCCAAGGCCTTCAACGAGGCCATGCTGCGCAGCTTCCACGCCATGTACGGACTGGACTACGTGGCCCTGCGCTACTTCAACGTCTACGGCCCCCGGATGGACATCCACGGCCTCTACACCGAGGTCCTGATCCGCTGGATGGAACGCATCGAGGCGGGCGAGCCGCCGCTGATCCTCGGCGACGGCACCCAGACCATGGACTTCGTCGACGTCCGCGACATCGCCAGGGCCAACGTGCTGGCCGCCGAGTCGGACCGCACCGACGAGGTGTTCAACATCGCCAGCGGCACCGAGACCTCCCTCAAGGAGCTGGCCGAGGGCCTGCTGACGGCGATGGGCGCCGAGGGCCTGGCGCCGGTGCACGGCCCGGCCCGCGCGGTGAACGGCGTGACCCGGCGGCTCGCCGACACCTCGCGGGCCGCCGAACGGCTCGGCTTCACCGCGGAGATCGACCTGCCGACCGGCCTCGGCGACCTGGTGCAGTGGTGGCGCGCGGAGCGGGAGGCGGCCCAGTGAGCGCCGCGGCCGACCGCGTCCCGGTCATGATCCCCTGGCTCGGTGCGGAGGAGGCACGGGCCGCCTCCGACGCCGTACTGTCCGGCTGGGTCGCCCAGGGGCCCCGCGTCGCCGCCTTCGAGCGGGCCTTCGCCGAGCGGGTCGGCGCCGAGCACGCCGTCGCCGTCAGCTCCTGCACCACCGCCCTGCACCTGTCGCTGGTCGTGCTCGGCATCGGGCCCGGCGACGAGGTGGTGGTGCCCTCGCTGTCCTTCATCGCCACCGCCAACGCCGTCCGGTACGCGGGCGCCGAGCCGGTGTTCGCCGACGTCGACCTCGCCACCGGCAACCTGACCGCGGCGACCGTCGACGCGGTCCGCACCCCCCGCACCAAGGCCGTCCTCGCGGTCCACCAGGGCGGCGTCCCGGCCGACGTGGCCACCCTGCGCGCCGCCTGCGCCGACTGGGACCTGCCGCTGGTCGAGGACGCGGCCTGCGCCATCGGCGCCACCGTCGGCGGCAAGCCGGTCGGCCACGGCGCGCTGCTCGCCGCCTGGTCCTTCCACCCCCGCAAGCTCGTCACCACCGGCGAGGGCGGCATGGTCACCACCGACGACGCCGCGTGGGCGGCCCGGCTGCGCCGGCTGCGCGAGCACGGCATGAACGCCTCCGCCGCCCAGCGCCACGCCAGCGACAAGCCGGTCCTGGAGAGCTACCTGGAGGTCGGCTTCAACTACCGGATGACCGACATCCAGGCCGCCGTCGGCCTGGTCCAGCTCGGCAAACTGGACCCGATGATCGCCCGCCGCCGCGAACTCGCCGCCCGCTACGAAGAGTTGCTGTGCGACGTGCCCGGCGTCACCCCGGTGCGCGACCCCGGGCACGGGCAGAGCAACTTCCAGTCCTACTGGGTGCTGCTGGCCGAGGACTTCCCCGGCGGCCGGGACGGCCTGCTCGGCGCGCTCGCCACCGCCGGTGTCTCGGCCCGGCGCGGCATCATGGCCGCCCACCTCGAACCCGCCTACGCCGGCCACCCGGCCGCCCCGCTGCCGGTCACCGAACGGATCAGCCGCGACTCGCTGATCCTGCCGCTGTTCCACACCATGACCGAGGCCCAGCAGGACCGGGTCGTGGCCGTACTGCGCGAACGGTCCCGCGGATGACGACCGCGCTGGTCATCGTCGGCGCGGGGGGCTTCGCCCGGGAGACCGCCCAGGCGGTGCGGACCACCGGCGCCTTCGAACTGCTCGGCCACCTCGACGACGACCCGGCCCTGCACGGCACCGAGGTGGACGGGGTGCCCGTCCTCGGCGACTGCGACCGGGCCCGGGAACTGCCCGGGGCCCGCTTCGTGATCTGCGTGGGAAACACCCGCGACTACGCGGCCCGCGCCCGCCTGGTCCGGCGCCTCGGCCTGCCCGACGAGCGCTACGCCACCGTCGTCCACCCGACCGCTTCGGTGTCCGCCACCTCGACGGTCGGGCCGGGCTCGGTGCTGCTCGCGCACTGCGTGCTGACCGCCGCGGTACGGGTCGGCGCGCACGTCGCGGTGATGCCGCACACCGTGCTCACCCACGACGACGTGGTGGCGGACTTCGCCACCCTCGCCGCCGGGGTCCGGCTGGGCGGCAGCGTACGGCTGGGGCGGGGCGCCTATGTGGCGTCCGGCGCTCTGGTCAGGGAAGGCACGACGGTCGGCGCCTGGTCGCTGGTCGGCATGGGCAGCGCGGTGCTCGGCGACGTACCGCCGGGCGAGGTCTGGGTGGGCAGCCCGGCCCGCCGGCTGCGCGCGGCGCCCGCGCCCGCGCGCGCCGAACTGGAGACGCGCACAGCGCACGCACAGGGGGGACCTGTCAGATGAACCGGATACCGCTGGTGGACCTCAAGGCGGCCCACGAGGAGGTCGCCGACGAGGTACGGGCCGGATTCGACCGGATCCTGGCGCACACCGCGTTCGTGGGCGGCGAGGAGGTCCGCCGCTTCGAGCGCGAGTACGCCGGCTTCGGCGGGGTCGGACACTGCGTGGGTGTCGCCAACGGCACCGACGCCCTCGAACTGGCGCTGCGGGCCGTCGGGGTGGGTCCGGGCGACGAGGTGGTGCTGCCCGCCAACACCTTCATCGCCACGGCCGGCGCGGTGGCCAGGATCGCCGCCCGTCCGGTGCTCGCCGACTGCCTGCCCGGCAGCCACCTCCTGGACCCGGCGGCGGCGCTCGCCGCCATCGGCCCGGCCGCCCGCGCGGTCGTCCCCGTCCACCTGTACGGGCAGCTGGCCGACGTGGCCGCACTGGCCGGCCGGCTGCCCGCGCGGGTGCGGATCGTCGAGGACGCCGCGCAGTGCCAGGGCGCCACCCGCGACGGCCGCACCCCGGGCAGCGGCCACATCGCCGCCACCAGCTTCTACCCGGGCAAGAACCTCGGCGCCTACGGCGACGCGGGCGCCGTGCTCACCGACGACGAGGAGGCGGCCGGCCTGGTGCGCGCTGTCGCCAACCACGGCGGTGTCGCCAAGTACCGTCATGACGTTCCCGGGTTCAACAGCCGCCTCGACGGACTCCAGGCCGTCGTCCTGCGGGCCAAGCTGAAGCGGCTGGCGGCCGGCAACGCGGCCCGCCGCACGGCCGCCGCCCGCTACGACGAACTGCTGGCCGGCCCCGCGGCGGCCGGCCGGATCGTCCTGCCGGTGACCGAACCGGGCAACGTGCACGTCTGGCACCTGTACACCGTCCAGGTCACCGGCGCGGACCGGGACGCCGTGGTCGGCAAGCTCAACGCCGAGGGCGTCGGCGCCGGGGTGCACTACCCGGACCCGGTCCACCTCACCCCGGCGTTCCGCCGCCTCGGGTACGCCCGGGGTGACTTCCCGCACGCGGAGCGGGTGGCGGACCGCACGCTGTCCCTGCCGCTCTTCCCCCAGATCACCCCTGACCAGCAGCGGCGTGTCGTCGACGCGCTCGCCCACGCGCTCGACGGCTGACGCGGCACCGCTGAGAGGTACTCATGAACAGATGGAGCAGACGGCTTCAGGGCGTCCGGCTCGCCGTCGTGGCGGCGTTGATCTGGGCGGTGCTCCCGCAGGCCGGGGCCGCCCAGGCGGCCGCCGACCCGTGCGGCACGGGCTCGAACCCGATCGTGTGCGAGAACTCCAAGGCGGGTGCCCCGAAGACCGACTGGTTCGCGCCGAACTCCTACGGCGACATCCAGGGCTTCACCACCAAGGAGAGCGTGCAGGCCGGTGACACCGTCCAGTTCAAGATCCAGTCGCCGGTCCCGTACCACGTGGAGATCTACCGGCTCGGCTGGTACGGCGGCGACGGCGCGCGCCTGATGTCGACCGAGGCCCAGAAGGCGGTGACGTACCCCGCCAACTACACCACCGCACCGGCCGCCTGCACCACCAGGAACACCGGCCTGGTCGACTGCGGGAACTGGCCGGTGAACGTCACCTGGACGGTCCCCGCCGACGCCGTCTCCGGCCTGTACATCGCCAATCTCGCGCAGGCCGACGGCGACGGCCTGATGCCGTACCCGTTCGTCGTCCGCGACGACGACAGCACCTCCGACATCGTGGTGCAGACCAGCGACCAGACCTGGCAGGCGTACAACGACTACGGCGGCCAGGACCTCTACGGCGGCGCCGGACCCGCGCCCGACGGCCGGGCCTACGAGGTCAGCTACAACCGGCCGCTGGACATCGGCGGCGACAACGGCATCTACGGTTCCGAGTTCATGATGCTCGCCTGGCTGGAACGCAACGGCTACGACGTCAGCTACCTGTCCGGCGTCGACGTGTCGGTCAACGGCGCCGGCCTGCTGAAGAACCACCAGGTGTACCTGTCCTCCGGCCATGACGAGTACTGGACGCAGAGCCAGTACACCAACGTCCTGAACGCCCGCAAGGCCGGCGTCCAGCAGGCGTTCTTCAGCGGCAACGAGGTGTTCTGGCAGACCCGGCTCGCCCCGAGCATCGACGGCACCAGCACCGACAACCGCACCCTGGTCTGCTACAAGATGACCAAGATGGCCCAGAACAACGGCATCGCCGACCCCAGCGGCACCTGGACCGGCACCTGGATGGACCCGGCCAGCACCCAGTACGGCCAGGACTACCAGCCACCGAACATCCTCACCGGCTCCATGTTCACCGTGAACGGCTACCGGGCCGACGCCATCACCGTGCCCGGCTCGTACGGCAGGAACCGCATCTGGCGCAACACCTCCATCGCCGACCTCACCGCGGGCCAGACCGCCACCTTCCCGGCCGGCACCCTCGGCTACGAGTGGGACAGCGACATCGACAACAGCACCCGGCCCACCGGGGCGATCAACCTGTCGTCCACCACCGTGGACATCGACGACGGCAAGCTCCGCCTGGACTGGGGCAACCTGTACGGCAACGGCACCGCCACCCACAGCCTGGTCGCCTTCCGCGACCAGGACTCCGGCGCCCTGGTGTTCGGCGCCGGGACCGTGCAGTGGTCGTGGGGGCTGACCGACGTGCCCACGTACGACCCCGAGGACACGGTGGTCACCGAGGACGCCCGGATGCAGCAGGCGACCGTGAACGTGCTGGCCGACATGGGCGTACAGCCGGCGACCCGGCAGAGCGACCTGGTCGCCGCCACCGCCTCCACCGACACCGCGGGGCCGGCCGTCACCGTGTCCGCGCCGGTCGCCCAGGCGACCGTGCCGGCCCTGAAGGCGGTCACCGTCAAGGGCACCGCCACCGACGCGGGCGGCGGTGTGGTGGCCCGGGTGGAAGTCTCCACCGACGACGGCGCCACCTGGCAGGCGGCCACCGGACTGGCGTCCTGGAGCTACAGCTGGATCCCGGCCACCCCGGGCCCCGCCTCGGTCAAGGTCCGCGCGGTCGACGACAGCGTGAACATCGGCCCGGTCACCACCATCCCGCTCACCGTCGGCCCGCAGACCTGCCCGTGCACCGTCTGGCCGGCCACCGCCGTGCCCGGCAAGGTCAACTCGGGCGACGGCGGCTCCGTCGAGCTGGGCGTCAAGTTCCGTACCACCAAGGCCGGTTCGGTCACCGCCGTGCGCTTCTACAAGTCGCCCAACAACACCGGCACGCACACCGGCAGCCTGTGGACCGCTTCCGGCACCCGGCTGGCCACCGGCACCTTCGGCAACGAGACGGCCTCCGGCTGGCAGCAGCTCAACTTCGCCACTCCGGTCACCGTCAAGGCCAACACCACCTACGTGGCCTCCTACTTCGCGCCCAACGGCGGATACTCCTACGACGCCGACTACTTCGCCGGCCAGGACGCGGGCCTGGAGCCGCTGACCGCCCTGAAGTCCGGCACCGACGGCGGCAACGGCGTCTACAAGTACAGCTCCGCCAGCACCTTCCCGGCCACCCAGTCCAGCGGCAGCAACTACTGGGTCGACGTGGTGCTGGACACCTCGACGGCCTCCACCACCCCGCCCACCGTCACCGCCACCTCCCCGACCTCCGGGGCCACCGACACCGCGATCACCGCCTCGGTGTCGGCCGTGCTCAGCGCGTCCGTCGACCCGGACGACCTGACGTTCACCGTGCGGGACGCCAGTGGCAACACGGTGCCGGGCGCGGTGACCGTGCCCGCGGCGGACAAGGTGACCTTCACCCCGTCCAGCCAGCTGACCCTGCACACCACCTACACCGCCACCGTGCGCGCCTTTGACGTGTGGGGCAACGCGATGACGGCACCGGTGACCTGGTCGTTCACCACCAGCGCCACCCCACCACCGGTCACCTGCCCCTGCACGCTGTGGAGTCCCTCGGCCACCCCGGCCGTCACCGACATGACCTCCGACACCAACTCGGTGGAGCTGGGCACCCGGTTCACCTCCTCGGCGGACGGCTGGATCACCGGCGTCACCTTCTACAAGGGCGCCGCCAACACCGGCACCCACACCGGCAGCCTCTGGTCGGACGACGGCACCCTGCTGGCCGGCGGCACCTTCCTGGGCGAGACGGACTCCGGCTGGCAGACCCTGGTCTTCGACGCCCCCGTCGAGGTCACCGCCGGCACCGCGTACGTCGCCTCCTACCACGCCCCGAACGGCCGGTACGCGGTCGACGGCGGCTACTTCGCCGCCGCCCACCAGTCCTATCCGCTGACCGCCACCGCCGACATCACCGCCCACCCCAACGGGCTGTACAAGTACGCCGCCGACCCGGCCTTCCCGACCAGCTCCTACGGCTCCGCCAACTACTGGGTGGGCCCGGTCTTCACCGCCGACGACCCGAGCGCCTCGCTCGCGGCGGAGGGCACCGCGGAGCCGACCGCGGCCGCGGTGACGTACACCGCCGACGCGGTGGACCCACTGGCGGTGACCGTACCGGCCGACGCCGAGGTGTCGTCCGTCGGGGCGACCCTGGACATCCTGCCCGGCGCCCACCGGGCCGCCGCCGAGAAGCTGCGTGTCAAGGCCGTCACCGGCTACGACCGGGCGACCCGCCGGGCGACCGTCCACCTGTCCGCGCCGCTCCCGGACGGCACCCGGTTCGAGATCACGGTCACGGCCCGGGACCAGCACCGCGAGCCGGTGAAGTCCCGCACCTGGACCCTGACCGCCGACTCCGTCCGCCACCCGAAGAACTGATGGGCCCCGCCACGATGAGCAGTGTCAGCGTCGTCATCCCCTGCTACAAGTACGGCCACTTCCTCGCCGACTGCGTCAGCAGCGTCCTCGACGAGCAGGACGGCGTCGACGTTCGGGTGCTCATCATCGACGACGCCTCGCCCGACGACTCCGCCAAGACCGCGCACAAGCTGGCCGCCGCCGACCCGCGGATCGAGGTACGGGTGCACGCGGCCAACAAGGGGCACATCGCCACGTACAACGAAGGTCTCCTGGAGTGGGCCGACGGCGACTACGTGGCACTGCTCTCCGCCGACGACCGGCTGGTGCCGGGCGCCCTGGTCCGGGCGGCCGCCCTGCTGGACGCCCACCCCGAGGCGGGGTTCGCCTACGGGCGGCCGCTGCGCTTCCGGCACGGCGGACCGCTGCCCAGGGCCCGTACGACGAGCACCGGTTCGGTCGTCTACCCGGGGCGCTGGTGGCTGGACCGCAGGTTCCGCGAGGGCACCGGCTGCATCACCTCGCCCGAGGTCGTCGTCCGCACCGGCCTGCAGCGCGCGGTCGGCGGCTACGACCCGGCCCTGCCGCACGCCGGGGACATCGAGATGTGGATGCGGCTGGCCGCGCACGCCGACGTCGGCTATGTGCGCGGCGCCGACCAGGCGTACTACCGGGTGCACGGCGACAACATGTCCACCACCGACTTCGGCGGCCAGCTCGACGACCTGCGCCAGCGGCTGGTGGCCTTCGACTCGGTGCTCACCAAGTGCGGCGACCGGCTGCCGGGCGCCGACCGGCTGGCCGACCAGGTGCACACCCGGCTGGCCCGGTTCGCCCTGCGCCGCGCCTACCGGGCCTACGACCGGGGCCGCACGGCGGTCGTGCCGGTCGAGGAGTGCGTGGCCTTCGCCGAGCAGTGCCTGCCGGGGTACCGGGCGCTGCCCGAGTACCGCGCGCTGCGGCTGCGCAGACGGATCGGCCCGCAGGCCATGCCGTACCTCCAGCCGCTGGTGTGGTCGGCGGTGGCCGACCGCGGCCGGGAGTGGCTGTGGTGGGAGTCCTGGAAGCGGCGCGGCATCTGATGAACCGTCAGCTCGATTCAGCTCGCCGTGACCGGGACGCCTTCGGGGTGCCGCACCGGGCCCGGGGAGTTCCGCATGCGGCGCCGCGCGTACCGGTCCCACCACAGCGCGGCCAGGAACGTGCCGGTCAGGCCCAGCAGGGCGGTGCCCGCCAGCGCCCGGCTCCGCACCCCCTGCACCGCGGCGGCGCTCGGCGCGACCAGCACGGACGCGGTGATCCGCAGCCGGGGCGCGACCCGCTGGGCGTCCTGGACGGCCACCACGTGCCGGGCGTAGACGTCGATGACCCGCCGCACCGCGGTGTCCGCCTCGGCCCCGCCGGCCCGCTCCGCCTGCACCTGCACCGACGGGATCAGGTACTGCGGCGTCGCGCTGGTGCCGCTGTTGCGCGGGATCAGCCGGTACCCGCCCCGCACTCCGGCCGCGGTCAACTCCGCCCGCCCGGCGGGCGATTCGAGCTGCTGAATCACCCCGTAGGAGAGGGTGGCCAGCGGCGGCTGGAGGTTCGTCAGCTGATTGGGCTGATTCCCCGTCGCGGGCGGCTTGAGCACGACCACCGCCGAACTCAGGTACCGCGGCGCGGGATGCAGCACCTGCCAGGCACCGGCGGCCGTCAGCACCAGCCCGAGCAGCAGGACGTACCAGCGGCGGAGCAACGCTTCGGCGACGTCACGGGGCGACAAGGGGACTCCTTCCGTCGGCGCCACCGATCCTCGCAGGCGCCGGGGCGCACCGCCACCGAATCACCCGCCCCGGAGCCCACATGAGCCTTGCCGACCTGCTGGCGATCATGCGCCGCCGCTGGTACTTCGTCGTCCCCCTCACCCTGCTCAGCCTGCTGGCGGGCGGCTACCTGTACCGCACCATCCCGGTCTCCTACGAGTCGCAGAGCTCCGTCACCCTCATCGACTCCACGGCCACCGCCGAACTGGCCCCCACCTTCGGCAACCCCCTCTCGAACGCGGGCGGTTCCCTGGTCGTCACCGCCGACGTGCTGATCCGCACCCTCCAGTCGAGCGACGCGGCCAAGGAACTGCGCTCGCGCGGCGTCACCGACCAGTACACGGTCGCCTTCGCGGCCAACGCCGACGGCCCGCTGCTCACCCTGGGCGTCACCGGCACCGACCGCGCCAACGTGCTGCGCGAGACCACCACCCTCACCGAGTTCGCCGGCGAGCAGCTGACCGCCCTCCAGTCCGCCGCCAAGGTGCCGGCGGTGTACGCGGTGCAGTCCGCGCCGGTCGTCCTGCCGCAGACCCCGGCCCCGCAGTCCAAGAGCCGCTACCAGGGCATCGCGGCGGTCGTCATCGTCGGGCTGGTGGCCGCGTTCCTGCTGTCCATCCTCGCCGAGGGCGTCGCGGTGGTCCGCCGCCGGGGCCGCGCCCTGGCCGGCTACGTACCCCGCCGCCACCGCGCCCGCCCTCCGGAGCGGCCCAAGGGGCTGCTGGTGCGCCGGCTGGACGCCACGACGATCCTCACCGGCTACCTGGTGCTGGCCGTCTTCGTCCCCTCCAACCTCACGCTGCCCGCGCTGGGCGGCGTCGGCACCCCCGCCAACGTCTTCGCCCTGCTCGGGCTGCTCTGGTACCTCGCGACCTGGCTCGGCGGCCGGATCGTGCCCGCCCGGGGCACCAGACTGCCGCGGGTGGCGATGTGCGTGCTCACCGCCGCCGTGCTGCTGTCCTACCTGGCGGCCGCCACCCGCGGCAGCACGCACGCCGAGACCCTCGGCGCCGACCGGGGACTCATCGCACTGCTGGTGTGGGTGGCGCTGGTGGTGCTGGCCTCGGCCGGCATCCAGGAGCGGAGCCGGCTGGAGACCCTGATGCGCCGGCTCGTCGTGCTGGGCACGGTGGTGGCGCTGCTCGGCTACTACGACTTCTTCGCCGCGACCAACATCGCCGACTCCATCAGCATCCCCGGCCTCCAGTCCAGCAGCGCCGGGAGCGGCGCGATGGACCGCGGCTCGTTCACCCGGCCGCGCTCCACCACCGCCCACCCGCTGGAGTTCGGCGGCATGCTCGCCCTGCTGGTCCCGTTCGCCGTCCACCAGGCGTTCGACCCGGTACGCCGGCACGCCGGCGCGCTGCGCCGCTGGGCCCCGGTGGCGATCATGGCGGGCGCGCTGCCGCTGACCGTGTCCCGGACCTCCATCATCGGCGCCTTCATCGCGATCCTGGTGCTGGTGCCCCGCTGGAAGCCGCAGCGCCGCTGGGCCGCCATCGGCCTGATCCTGGGCGCGGTGGCCGGCTTCAAGGTGATCATCCCCGGGCTGATCGGCACCATCACCAACCTGTTCGCCAGCTTCCTGTCCGACTCCGACAGCAGCACCCAGGCCCGCACCGTGAAGTACGGCGCCATCGTGCCCTACCTCAAGGAACACCCCTGGTTCGGCCGCGGGTTCGGCACCTTCACCCCCGACCTGTATTTCTTCACCGACAACGAGTACATGCTGATCCTGGCCGAGATGGGCACCCTCGGCCTGATCGCCCTGCTGGTCCTGATCGGCACCGGCGTCCACACCGGCGGCGCCATCCGCCGGCTCGCCCGCACCGAGTCGGACCGGGAACTCGGCCAGGCCTTCCTCGCCTCCGCGCTGGTCGCCCTCGTCATCAGCGCCACCTTCGACGCGCTCAGCTTCCCCATGTACGCGGGCATGTTCTTCCTGCTCCTGGGCGCGGGCGGCAGCTACCTCGGCTTCGTCCGCCGCGAGGCCGCCGACGCCGCGGCCGCGGCACCCGCACCCCGTAAAGCCCTCGAAGCCCCCGAAGCCCGTCTTCCCCACCTCGCGGAGTCCCGATGAGCACCGTCGCCGTCGTCGTCGTCACCTGGAACAGCGCCCCGGTGCTGCCCGGCTTCCTCGCCGCGCTGCCCGCCGGCATGGCGGGCCTCGACTGGCGGCTCGTCGTCGCCGACAACGACTCCGGCGACGACACGGTGGCGGTGCTGCGGACGCTGGCCCCGGCCGCCGTCGTGGTGGAGACCGGCCGCAACGCCGGGTACGCCGCCGGGATCAACGCGGCGCTGGACGTGGCCGGCGAATACCGGGCGGTGCTGATCTGCAACCCCGACGTCCGGATGCGGCAGGGCTGCGCCAAACGCCTGGTCGACGGACTCGGGAACGGCACCGGGATCGTCGTACCGCTGCTGTACGAGGACGGCGGCGAGGCGCCGCACCACTCGCTGCGCCGGGAGTCGACCGTGCTGCGGGCGCTCGGCGAGGCGCTCATCGGCAACACCCGGGCCGGGCGCTTCCCGGCGCTGAGCGAGATCGTCACCGAACCGGCCGCGTACCGGCGGCCCACCCGCGCGGACTGGGCGACCGGGGCGCTGATGGCGTTGTCGGGGGAGTGCCTGGCCGACTGCGGGCGGTGGGACGAGTCGTTCTTCCTCTACTCGGAGGAGACCGAGTACTGTCTGCGGGCCCGGGACCGGGGTCACACCACCCGCCTTGAGCCGGCCGCCGAGGCGGTGCACCTGGGCGGCGACTCCCGGGTGTCGCCCCGCCTGTGGACCCTGCTCACCCTCAACCGGGTCCGGCTGTACCGGCGGCGGCACGGCGCCCTCGCCACCGCCGCGTTCCGGGCCGCCGTCCTGCTCCGTGAGATCTCGCGGGCCGCCCTCGGCCGGCCGGCCTCCCGCGCCGCCGTGGCCGCGCTGGTCCGGCCGGGCGCCCTGCGGGCCACGCCGGGACCCTGACGGCCCCGGCGCCCCGGTCAGGGGGTGCGCGCCCGGCAGACCAGGGCGACGAAGTCGTGCCCGACCGCCGGCAGCGCCGCGTCCTCCGCGGCGAAGCACCGCTCCAGCAGGGCCAGCGTCTCGGGCTTCTGGTCCCGGAAGTTGTGCGCGATCCCGGAGAACGCGATGTGCAGCACCGTGCCCCCGTACGGCCGCTCCTCGACGACGTCGAAGTGGCGCCGCAGGCCGGGCAGCAGGGTCGCCGCGTCGACCGCCTCCGAGGGGTCGTCCAGCACCATCGACATCCGGCTCGGCCGCACCACCCGGCGCTTGATCCGGCCGTCGGCGAGCCGCCGCCGCTCCTCGGGCAGCCGGGCCAGCAGTGTGTTGGCAGCGTCCAGTTGAGCGTCGGTCCACTGGAACCGGGTGGGGCCGACGAACTCGTCGACCACGAACGTCCCGCCCGGCTCCAGCAGCCCGGCCAGCCGCGGCAGGGTCTCGTCGAGATGATCGAAGTGGTGCAGCGACTGGAGACCCAGCAGTACGTCGAAACGCTCGCCGTCGGCGGCCATCCGGTTGACGTCGGTGACCCGGAACCGCAGCACGTCGGAGAGGCCCTGCTCGGCGGCGGTACGGGTGGCGAAGTCGATCCGCTGCTCGGCCACGTCCACCCCCTCCAGCAGAGCGAACGCGCCGGTCCGCGCCCAGAGCAGTTCGTTGCCGCCGGTGCCGCAGCCGAGCGAGAGGCCGCGCAGACCGGTGCGCGGCGCGAAGTGCCGGGCGGCCACGTACGCGGGGAAGGAGGTGTCCGCGTCGCCGGTCATCAGCAGGTTCCAGCGCTTGACGACCGCCGGTATCGCCCACCACTCGGTCAGCGACGGGTCGACCCGGGACCAGTGCTGGACCACCCGCGCGCCGCCCCGCACCCGCAGCTTGGCCAGCACCGGGTCCAGGTCCAGCGTGCGCACCTTGCGCAGCAGCCGGTCCGCGTCATGCCTGTTGACCAGGTTGTTCAGCATCAGAGCCCTCTCCGGACGGCGATGAGCGACTTCGGAGCACCGAGCACCCGCTCGCTGATGAGCACCGAGCCGGGGAACAGGTAGCGCATCTCGGTGCGGGTGAGCAGCTCGATGTTGATCACCGCGTTCATCGCGGACTCCGGGCTGTCGGGACGGCTGTGCACCAGCGGCCAGCGCCGCACCAGGCGGGCCCGGGCGGCCAGCGGCAGGAACTGGAAGCCGGGCGCCACGAAGTGCGGCTCGACGGGGAAGTAGCGGTACGGCGTCTGGATCCAGTGCCGGGGGGCCAGTGACTCGACCGCCGCGACGAACTTCCGGCGCTGGCCGTGGCCGCCGACGTGCTCGATGACCGAGTTGGAGAACACCAGGTCGTAGCCGCCGTGCGCGCTCAGCTCGGCGGCGACCGCCGCGTCGGTCACGTCCGCGACCTCGGCGGTGATCCAGTCGGGCAGCTCGGCGGGGTGCTCCTCCAGGTTGATCAGATGGACGTGCTTGGCGCGCAGCGGCGCCCGCAGCCACATCTCGGCCGTCCCGCCCAGGTCGACGACGCGCATGTGCTCGATGCCGGGGAAGCAGCGCTGGAACCGTTCCCAGCGGGCGAGGCGCAGGCGTTCGCCCAGCGAGCCGGGCGCGTCGACGAATCTGTTCCGCAGGGCGCGGGAGCGGGGCATGGGATCAACCACCTGTGGTCGGAGCGGAGTATCGGATCTCAACGGGACTGCTGCCACTGCGTGTAGAAGCTGGCCGGGTTCACCAGGTACCGGACGGTGGGGTGCGGCACATGGCGCACCCGGTGCCGGCGGCCGTACCGGCGGATCAGCTCCCAGTCCTCGCGGGGCAGCACCTGAGGGGTCCGGCGCAGCCGGCTGAAGTGCAGCGCGCGGGTGCGGCGGGCGACGAAGGCGTTGGTGTCCAGGAACGCCTCGCGGGCGGCCCGGCGCCGGTCGTAGGGCACCGACAGGATGTCCTGCCCGGTGCCGTCGGGCCGGACCCGGCGCAGCGCGGTGTAGACGGCGTCCGGACCCCCGGGGGCGTCCAGGACCGCCAACGCCCGTTCCAGGTGGTCGGGTTCCCACAGGTTGTCGTCGTCCAGGAACGCGACGTAGCGGGAGCG
This sequence comes from Streptomyces sp. JW3, assembly GCF_052216785.1. Taxonomy (NCBI): domain Bacteria; kingdom Bacillati; phylum Actinomycetota; class Actinomycetes; order Kitasatosporales; family Streptomycetaceae; genus Streptomyces; species Streptomyces sp. JW3. The sequence goes on from NZ_JBQOUX010000046.1 coordinate 23,933, forward strand.
GGTGAGGCGGATGCCGACGTTGCGGACGACGCCCGCGACCCCCGTGTTGCGGGACAGCGGGACGGCGAACAGGCGGGGATCGGTGGGCAGTCCGGGCAGCCCGGCGCCGTCGTCGACGACGATGACGACCTGGTCGCGGACGGTCTGGTCCAGCGCCGAGCGCACCGCCGCGCGCAGCGCCTCGGGGCGGCGGTGGGTGGCGATCACCGTGGCGACCAGCGCGGTGGGCGGTGCCGGCAGGACCGCCGCCAGCCGCCTGACCTCGGCGTCCTCGAACCGGCGCAGCCGCACCGCGCCGGGCGCCAGCAGTACCTTGTTCCTGGCCTCGAAGAGGACCAGCCAGCCGAACAGGGCCTTGAGCAGCGTCCAGGGCGCCCGCGCGACGCCGCGCGCCGTGCCGCCGCTCATGAGGCCGGCTCCGGATGGACCGGGCGGCCGTCGGACATCCGGTTGTTCCGCCACACGTTCCCGGCGCCGGCCGCGTTCCAGTGCGCCACCACGCCGTAGCCGCCGGAGGCGGGATGGTACTGCGTGGAGAAGACGTTGCCGGTGACCTTGATGTTGGTGGCGCCGGTGGAGCCGCCGTACAGGGCGTACGCGCCGCCCGCGATCCAGTTGTCGGCCACGGTGACGTTGCGGACCACGCCGGTGTCCGCGAACAGGCCGATGCTTCCCGAGGCGCCCTGCTGCAGACTGGTCGGGTTGAGCAGGGTGTTGTGCCGGATGACCAGGCGGCCGGTGTTGCCGCCGCCGCTGATCACCGCGTTGGTGTGCTGCCACTCGCCGCCCAGGTTGACGAACGGCACGAGGTCGTGGACGTAGTTGTCGTGCAGGTTGCCCTGCCCCATGGACAGGGCGTCGCCGAACACCGAGACGTCGCACCAGCCGACCTCGACGGAACTGCCGCCCATGTTCGACACCGCGTAGTCCACCCCGCCGTTGTCCGGACCCTTGCCGGGCACCGCGGTGATGGTGGAGTGCAGGACCCGCAGGCCGTGGTAGCCGGGCCGCAGGTTGATGCCCCACCAGTTGTCCGAGGTGATCCGGGTGTCGATGACGGTGACGTCGTTGGCGTAGATGTCGAGCGAGCCGGTGATGTCCTGGCCCCGGATGACCGTTCCGTCGGTACGGATGGTCCGGTAGCCGGTGTGGTGCGGCTTGAGGGCGGTGCGGTGACCGGCGGTGCGGGCGTCCGGGAAGCCGCAGGCGCCGGGGGAGGCGCACGCGGCATCGGCGGTGGGCTGCCCGGCGGGTTTCTCCGTGGGCGTGGGCGTGGGCGTGGGCGTCGGTGTCGGAGCCGGGGCCGGCGCGGTGGTCGGGGCCGCCGTCGTCGTACCGGGCGTGGCCGGCGGGGCGGTGCCCGAAGGGACCGAGGAGGTGCTCGCGGAGCAGGTCCGGGCCCCGGCCGGGCAGTTCGGCGCCGCGGACCGCTCCGGCTCCGAGCAGGCGGTGCCCGCCACCACCAGCAGGGCGGCGAGCAGTAACCCGGCGAGCCGGTCGCGTCCGGTACGCCGTGCCATCGGGCTCACCTCATGTCCGGTCGGGCCGGTGGAACCGGGACGGCGGCCGGGGGCCGGCCGCGCAGGAAACCCCGGCTGGGCCACACGCACACCGCGTAACCGGCCAGGGCGACGGCGGAGACGGTGACGAGCCCGAGCGGCCCGGCGCCGAACGGCTCCCGCAGCCCGAGGACGATCACGGTCATCACGGCCCCGCCGAGGAACGGCCACCCGCAGGCCCGCGCGATCAGCCCGAGACCGATCCCGCCCCGGCGCAGCGCGACCAGGAAGACCGGCACCACCAGGCCGCCGGCCACCAGCACATGGCCCTGGGAGACGCCGACGACACCGTTCAGCCGGGCGGCGACCAGCAGCACCGGGATCAGGGCCACCAGCCACAACCCCTGCACCAGGAAGAGCGAGCGGCGCTGCCCGACGGCGACCAGGCAGTCGTAGGCGAGTTCGCTGCCGATCCGGATCAGGCCGAGCGCCATCAGCCAGGGCAGCGCGGCGGCGGCCGGGCTCCACTGGCTGCCGTAGACCAGCCGGACGACCGGTTCCGCGAGGCCGGCCAGCAGGACGCACAGCGGCACCGTGCCGGTGATCAGCACCCCCAGGGCCCGGCTGAACCCCTGGGCGAGGGCCCCCGGCGTCTCGGCCAGCCGGGAGAAACCGGCGAAGGAGACCCGGCGGGCGGCCTCGGAGATGATCCGCACCGGCCAGCCGGAGATGTTGAAGGCCAGCACGTAGAAACCCAGCGACACACTGCCCAGCGTCGCGCCGGCCACCATCGTGTCGACGTTGACCACGGCCAGCGCCAGCATGCTGGCCCCCGCCAGCGGCAGCCCGAACCGCAGCAGGGCCCGCGCCTGCGCGGGGTCCCAGCCGTACTTCAGGGTGCCGGGCGCCGCCAGCCCGCAGCCGATCAGGGTCACGACGTTGCCCACCACGGCCCCGACCGCGAAGCTCATCGCGCCCCAGCCCTCGAAAGCGAGGAGCAGGGTCACCGCCGTGCCGGTCACGAAGTTCAGCGCGTCGATGATCATGCGCTTGCCCTGGGCGAACTCCCGGGTGAGGAAGCCGCCGGGCACCTGGGCCACCCCGTCGATCACCACGCACAGGCACATCACCCGCAGTACTTCGGTGGCGTTCGGCGAGCCGAGCAGACCGCCGAGTGCCGGTGCCGCCGCGAACAGGGCCACGTACAGCAGGCCGCTGGAGAGGGTGCTGAGGGTGAGCACGGTCGGCGCGAACCGCCGGGCGTCGCCCTCCCAGCGCACGATGGCCAGGCCCACGCCCAGTTCGTTGGCGGACAGCAGGACCAGCAGCACCGTCTGGGCGATGCCGTACACCCCCCACTCCGCGGGGCCCAGCGCGAAGCGCGCCAGGACGATGCCGGTCGCGAAGTTGCCCAGCCGCAGGACGACGGTGTTGATCAGGCTCCAGCGGGCCGCCGAGCGGACCTGGTGGCCGAAGGCGGCGGCGGAGGGGCCGGCGTCCGCCGGAGCGGGCGCGGCGTCCGCCTCACTGTCCGGTGCGCGGGCGATGTCCATGCGTCGGCTCCTCGTCGAGCGGCTGCGCCGCGGACGTCACCGCCACGGCGGACCGCGGCGCTCGGGGTGCTGCGGCCGGGGCGTCGGCGGCCGGCTTCGACCAGCTCGGCGGCCGCCGGATGGCGAGCGTCTCGTCCACGGCCGGCTGCGACGCGGCGGGCCGCTCATCCGGCGCCGGTTCGGGCTCCGCTTCCGGCTCGGGCTCCGGCGCGGCGGGGTGCGGCGCGGAGGGGTGCGGCGCGGAGGTGTGCGGCGCGGAGGTGCGCGGCCTGGTGCGGGCCTCCACGTAGAAGGCGGCCACCAGGGTGAGCACCAGTCCCAGCCCACCGGCCATGATCAGGTACTGGAGCCGGGTCCTGGTCTGCGCCACCGGCTGCTGCGGCGGCACGATCGTGGTCATCCTGATCATGGCCTTCGGGTCGACCGACTGCTGCTCCTGGAACTGCTTCAGCCGCTCCCCGGCATAGGTGGCCAGGATCTTGTCGGAGGCCAGCACGGCGTCCGCGTCGGTGCCGGTCACGGTCAGCCACAGCAGCGGCCCCTGCGCGTTGTCGGCGAGCTTCGCCTCGAACGTGCCCGTCGCGCCCCGGGACTTGAGCTCCCTGAGCGAGTCGTCGGAGTTGAGACTGCGGGCCAGGCTGTCGGCCATGCCGGTCAGCGAGGTCTGGGTGCTCAGGAACGGGTTGCCGTCGTAATCGTCCGTGGCCTTCTGCGAGTTGAGCAGGACCACCGTGCTCTGCGACTGGTAGGACACCGGCACCAGCACGGCCACCGCGGCCAGCAGTGCGGCGGTCAGCAGCAGTCCCGGCAGCAGGACGTACCAGCGCCTGCGCATGACCCGGAAGATCTCCGCGAGATCCATGACGGTCCCCCCTGGCGACACGATGTTCGACGAGCATGTGTGGCGATCGGATCATATGGGGAACGTTGGGCCGGTGGGGGTCGTCGGCCGGTCGGTGGGCCGCGGCCGGGTGGCCGCGGTGTCTCCGTTCAGCAGCACCTCGGCGATACGGTCGCTGGCCCGGCCGTCCCACAGCGCGGGCCGGCGCGGCGCGGGCGGGGCGTCCAGCACCGCGTGCACGGTGCGCACGACGCGGGCCGGGTCCCGCCCGGCGAGCACGTTGGTGCCCTCCTCGACGGTGACCGGCCGCTCGGTGTTGTCCCGCAGTGTCACGCACGGCACGCCAAGGGCGGTGGTCTCCTCCTGCACCCCGCCCGAGTCGGTCAGGACCACCCGCGCCGCGTCCTGAAGGGCGATGAAGTCCAAATACCCGGCGGGCTCGACGACTTGGATGCCGCCGGGGACGCCCAGTTCGGCCAGCCGGCCGGCCGCGCGCGGGTGGGCGGGCAGTACCAGCGGGCAGCGGCCGGCGATCTCGCCCAGCGCCTTCAGCAGCCCGCCGAGCACCTCGGGGTCGTCCACGTTGGCGGGCCGGTGCAGGGTGACCAGGCCGTATCCGCCCCGGGCCAGGCCGAGGCGGTCCAGGACGTCCGAGGTCCGGGCCCGCTCCAGGTTGGCCAGCAGGGTGTCGATCATGACGTTGCCGACCAGGTGGATCTGGTCCGCCCGGTAGCCCTCGGCGCGCAGGTTGCCGGCCGCGTCGGGGGAGGGGGCCAGCAGATAGTCGCTGACCCGGTCGGTGGCGACCCGGTTGACCTCCTCCGGCATGCTCCAGTCGCGGCTGCGCAGCCCGGCCTCGACGTGCGCGAGCAGCGGGCCCGCCTTCGCGGTGACCAGGGCGCAGGCCAGGGTGGAGTTGATGTCGCCGACCACCACCACCAGGTCCGGCAACACCTCGGCCAGCAGCGGCTCGAACGCGGTCATCACCCGGCCGGTCTGCTCGGCGTGGCTGCCGGAGCCGACGCCGAGGAACCGGTCCGGCGGGCGGATGCCGAGGTCGGCGAAGAACACGTCGTTCATGGCCGGGTCGTAGTGCTGGCCGGTGTGCACGAGGAGCACCTCGGCGTCCCGGTGCTCCAGCGCGTCCATCACCGGTTTGATCTTCATGTAGTTGGGGCGGGCCCCGGCGACACAGATGATGCGCGGCATTGCTCAGAGCACCTCGATCGTGGGTCCGGACGGCAGCCGGCGGCGGCAGTCGAGGACGAAGGGGGCGTGTTCGACGACGAGTTCGTAGTCGAAGGAGTCGTGGTCGGTGAGCAGTACCACCACATCGGCCGAGGCCAGCTCGTCCGGCTGGAGGTCGACCCGGACCAGCCGGGTGTCCACCGGCAGGCTCTCCACCACGTGCGGGTCCGCCGCCCTGACCTGCGCCCCGAGGTCGAGGAGGAGCTGGGAGATGCGCAGCGCGGGCGACTCGCGGGCGTCACCGGTGTTCTTCTTGTAGGCCAGCCCGAGCAGCAGGATGCGCGAACCGTTGACCGACCGGCGTCTGGCGTTGAACAGGTCGGTGATCCGCCGGGTCACGTACTCGGGCATGTGGTTGTTGACGTCGTTGGCCAGCTCCACGAACCGGAAACTCTGGCCGAGTTCGCGCTGCACCCGCCAGGACAGGTACGAGGGGTCGATCGGCAGGCAGTGCCCGCCGACCCCCGGCCCGGGGGTGAACTTCATGAACCCGAACGGCTTGCTGGAGGCCGCGTCGATGGCCTGCCACACGTCGATGTCCAGGTGGTGGGCGAACATCGCGATCTCGTTGACCAGCGCGATGTTGACGTGCCGGAAGGTGTTCTCCAGGAGCTTGGCCAGCTCCGCCTCCTTGGGCGAGCCCACCGGCACGGTGGTGTCGACGAGCTGGCCGTAGAAGTCCTGGACCGCCTTCAGTGACGCCTCGTCGACGCCGGAGACGACCTTCGGGGTCTCCTTGAACCCCCACACCGCGTTGCCGGGGTCGATCCGCTCCGGGCTGTAGCCGAGCCGGAAGTCGCTGCCCGCGGTGAGCCCCGACCCCTCCTCCAGGAGCGGCCCGAACAGGTCCTGGGTGGTGCCGGGGTAGGTGGTCGACTCCAGGACGACGGTGGCGCCGGGGCGCAGATAGCGGGCGAGGGTGACCGCCGACTCCTTGATGTACCGCAGGTCGGGGGTGCCCTCGTGGAGCGGGGTGGGCACGGTCACGACGGCGACGTCGAAACCGCCGCAGTCCCGCGCCGACTCGCTCGGGCGGTACGTACCGTTGTCCAGGGCGGCCCGGATCCGCTCGGCGGAGACGTCCTCCACGAAGGACTGCCCGGAGCCGAGGCTCTTGATCCGCCGGGTGTCGACGTCGTAGCCGATCACCTCGTGTCCGACCTCGGCGGCCCGGATGGCCAGCGGCAGGCCGACGTATCCCTGTCCGACCACGACGACGCGCATCAGTGACTCCTGTTCGCGGGAGCGATCGACGGGGTGAGCCGGAAGCGCTCGCGGGCCGTCATGAGGACGAAGGCAGCGTTGGTGGCGAGGTAGCGCCGGCCCAGCCGGCGCGGTTCCTGCAGGGCCCGGTAGAGCCATTCCAGTCCCCGGCGCTGCCAGGACTCGGGGGCCCGCCGGGTGACCCCGGCCAGGATGTCGAAGGAGCCGCCCACCCCGTGCACCACGCGGGCGCCGGTGCGCGCGCCGTGGGCGGCGGTGAAGAGCTCCTTCTTTGGTGAGGTCATGCCAAGAAAGAGCAGCTGGGCGCCGCTCTCCGCGATGGATTCGGCGATGCTCTCCTGCTCCGCGTCGGCGAAATAGCCGTCGCGGTGGCCCGCCACCTTCAGCGCGGGGAACCGGACGGCGACCCGGCGCAGCATCTCCTGGAGCACCTCCTGCCGGGCGCCGAGGAAGTACACCGGGATGCCCGCCGTCTCCGCCTCGGCCAGCAGCCGCAGGAACAGGTCGATGCCCGCCACCCGTTCCGGCAGCGGGGCGCGCAGCACCCGGGCCGCCCAGACCACGGCCTGTCCGTCGGCGAGGACCAGGTCGCAGCCGGTCACCGCCGCCGCGAGGCGCGGATCGCGCCGCATGTTCACCAGCTTCGCCGCGTTGACCACACCGATCTCCAGCTGCCGGCCGTCGCGCACCGCGGCCAGGCAGCGCTCCACGGTCTGGTCCATGGTCAGCGGATCCAGCTCGATGCCGAACAAGGACCGTCGCTCGCTCATGTCCGGCCCCCGTGCCAGGCGTGCAGCAGCCAGCCGAACTCGTAGGGCCGGCACTCGCGGTCCACGGACAGCGGGCGGTACGCCCGGTCCAGCGGCTTCAGCCGCAGGCCCGCGACGGCCCGCGTGGACAGCCCCCGCACGGCGCGCACGGCCTTCCTCGGATCACCCCGGTAGACCTTGCGCCAGGTCACGCCCAGCTCGTCGTGGATCAGCGGTTCCGCGGCGGCCGGGTGGCCGGCCAGCTCCGGTACGTCCGTCATCCAGCGCAGGCCCTCGCGGACCGCCGCGCCGAAGTCGCCGCCGCCGGCCTCGGTCAGGTCGAACAGGGCGGTCGGCGCCATCGCGTGCTGGTGGACGCTGTAGACCGGATAGCCCTCGACGACGTCGCCGGTGCGCGCGTCGTAGTGCCACCACCACTGGCCGCCCGGCCCCTGGAGCTCGCGGATCCGGGTGGCGCACGCGGTCGCCGCGGCCAGCGCCTCGGCGTCGCCGTGCCCGCTCGCGTGCGCGCGGGCCAGCGCCTGCAGCGGATACGTCTGGTCGGCGAAGCAGCTCACGTGCGCCCGGTACCAGGGCAGCAGGCCGGGGCCGGTGGCGTGCGGGAACAACGGGCCGGACCCGTTGCGGGACCGCAGCAGCCGGTCGCGGGCCGCGGTCAGATGCCCCTCCACGTCGGCGGTGTCCCGGGCCGCCGCGAGCGCGGACAGCACCCACGCCGCCTCGACGGTGTACTGGGGGCGGCCGAAGTCGTCCAGCGCCGCCACCCGGGCCAGCGCGTCGGACAGCTTGGGGTGCCCGGTCTCGGCGGCGGCCCAGGCGATGAGCGCCGCGTCACCGAGGTTGGCCACCGAGGGCAGCGCCTCCACCAGCAGACCGGTGAACTCCTGCGCGGTACGCCCCGCGAGCACCGCCCGCTGCCGGTCCTCCGGCAGGTACTGGACACCGAGCGCGGTGATGGCCGCGTACCGCCGGCTGGTCCCGCGCTGCTCCACGCGCCAGGAACCGTCCGGCGCCCTGGTCGCGGCCAGGGTGAAGGCGAACGCCTCCTTGCCGGGCAGCAGCATCGACGGCAGGCCCGACTCCGCCAGGGTCAGCAGCCGCTGGGCGAGCGGAAGCAGCGACGGTTCGTCACGACCGAGCGCGGCCAGACGTGAAATGGTCATGTTTCGGACACACCAACCCCCCTGTGGGTCCTGTGTTCAACCGACTGGTGTCCGTCGGGCCGCGAGCGGCCGGACGGTGGAAAAGCAGACGTCAGACGCCGGAGCGGCAGACGCTCCCGGCTCTGGACACAGGTGTCCCCATCACCCCGTAACCCCCCCTGGGCACGACTGGTTTGTGTGCTCATTGTGCTCGGTCTGCACACTTCGTACACATGCTATGCCGGTAGATGTTCGAGGAATCGCGCTTTGCGAGAAACAGCTGAAAACAGCTGGGGTGGACCGAGGGTGGCCGGGAAGGGTGTCGGGCGCCTCGGGAAGGGTGTCAGGCGCCTTCCACGAGGAGCCCGCCGTCCTTCTCCTCGTACAACGCTCCGGTCTGCGGGCACTCCCAGCCGCCCGGTGCGTCCGCCCGCTCGGTCAGCCGGACGCCGGCCCGCCCCACCCAGCCGATCCGCCGCGCCGGCACGCCCGCCACCAGCGCGAAGTCGGGCACGTCCCGGGTCACCACGGCACCCGCCGCGACCAGCGCCCAGCGGCCGACCCGCACCGGGGCCACACACACCGAACGGGCCCCCAGCGACGCCCCCTCGTCCACCACGACCGCCACGGCCTGCCAGTCGCCGCCCCGCTTCAGCCGGCCGTCCACGTCCACCGACCGGGGGAAGTAGTCGTTGGTCAGCACCGCCGCCGGGCCGACGAACACCCCGTCGGCGAGCACCGCGGGTTCGTAGACCAGCGCGTAGTTCTGGAGCTTCACGTGGTCGCCGATCCGCACGCCCGGACCGACGTAGGCCCCCCGGCCCACGATGCAGCCGCGGCCGAGCCGCGCGTCCTCCCGGATCTGGGCCAGGTCCCAGACCGTCGACCCGTCGCCGACCGTGGCCGTCGCGTCGACCTGGGCGGTCGGCCGCACCTGAACGTTCATCCGGCAAAACCTTTCTGTCGGGAAAGCGGGCGGACGGTCACGAGGAGATCTGCACCTTGCTGTGATCACCGAGCACGAACCGGTGCGCCGACGGACTGCGGGGAGCGGGCGTCACCTCGACGTTCCGCCCGATGAGCGAGGCCTCCACCCGGCGCACCCCCGTCACCGACGCGTCGCGCAGCACGATGGAGTACTCGATCTCGCTGTCCACGATCCGGCAGCCCGGCGCGAGCGAGGTGAACGGGCCGACATAGGCGTTCTCCACGACGGCGCCGGCCCCGACGACCACGGGGCCGACGATCCGGCTGCGCGCCACCCGGGCGCCCGCCTCGACGCGCACCCGGCCGATGATCTCGCTGTCCGCGTCGACGGCGCCCGCCCGCAGCGGCTCCACGGTCTCCAGCACGGAACGGTTGACCTCCAGCATGTCGGTGACGTTGCCGGTGTCCTTCCAGTAGCCGGAGACGGTCGTGGAGCGGACGTCGTGCCCCTCGTCGATCAGCCACTGGATGGCGTCCGTGATCTCCAGCTCCCCGCGCCGGGACGGGGCGATGGCCCGCACGGCCCGGTGCACGGCCGGGGTGAAGAGATAGACACCGACGAGCGCGAGATCGCTCCTGGGCACCCGGGGCTTCTCCTCCAGGCCGACCAGCCGCCCCTCGGCGTCGAGTTCGGCCACCCCGAACTGACCGGGATCGGGCACCTTCGTCAACAGCACCCGAGCGTCCGGCCGTTCCGCGCGGAAGCTCTCCACCAGCGGCGTGATGCCGCCCACCACGAAGTTGTCGCCGAGGTACATCACGAAGTCGTCCGCGCCGAGGAACTCCCGGGCGATCAGCACCGCGTGCGCCAGGCCCGCCGGCCTGTCCTGCGGGAGGTAGGTGACATCGAGGCCGAACCGCGAACCGTCCCCGACCGCCTCCCGGATCTCCGCCGCGGTGTCCCCGACGACCATCCCCACCTCGGTGATCCCGGCGTCCGCGATCGCCTCCAGGCCGTAGAACAGCACCGGCTTGTTCGCGACCGGCACCAACTGCTTGGCGAAGGTGTGGGTGATGGGGCGCAAACGGGTACCGGAGCCACCGGACAGCACAAGTGCCTTCATACGGAGCACCCTACTCAGGCCGGACCTGGTGACGGAGAGATTCCGTACACACTTTCGGGGAACCTGTGCATCTTTGCGGTCGGCGGCATGGAACCCGGACGAGGGCACCTATATCGCAGGCCCTCCGTCGTCGACTCCGTGATAGCACGGAACGAACGAGTCGAAAGGGCTTACGACCTCATGGGTATCTTCAGCCGTCGCCAGAGCGCGACCGCCGAGCCGACGTCACCTGTCGACTTCCGTGCGCCTCTCGAGGAGGTGACACCCGCCGGTGTCGGGCTCGACCCCCGGCTGCGCGCGCTGACCGGTGAGTGGACCATCGACCGCCCGCACAGCCGCATCGGGTTCTCGGTGCGGCACGCGATGGTGACGACGGTCCGGGGCGCCTTCACCGACTACGAGAGCAGGCTGTACTTCGACGGGGCCCGGCCCGCCGAGTCGCGGGCGCACCTGGTCATCAAGGTCGCCAGCGTCGACACGGGCGTGGAACAGCGCGACGGGCACCTCGTCGGCCGGGACTTCTTCGACGCGAGCCGCTTCCCGGAGATGGTGTTCCGCAGCACCTCCACCGTCCACGAGGGCGGGGAGAGCTTCCGGATGACGGGCGACCTGACCATCCGTGACGTCACCCGGCCGGTCGAGCTGCAACTCGACTACCTCGGCTCGGTCATGGACCCGTTCGGCTACGAGCGGGCCGGCTTCGACGGCACCACCACGATCGACCGCACCGAGTGGGGCCTGGTGTACAACCAGCGCCTCGAAGCGGGCGGCGCGATGGTCAGCGAGAAGATCCGGCTCCAGTTCGACATCTCCGCGATCCGGGCCTGACGCCCCGCCCCGGACCGCCACGCTACTCACCCCCACCCCCACCCCCGCCTCCGCCGTCGCCGCCCCCGCTGTCTCCGCCGCCCCCGCCGTCTCCTCCGTCCCCGCCGTCCGAGCCCCAGCCGTCGCCCCCGCCGGGCTCGTTGTCCTGGCGGCCGCTGCCGAGGTTGCTGAACCAGGGGCGGTCCCAGGCGTCGTCGGCGGCGGCCGGCTCGTCCCCGTGCGCCGGGCGGCCCCGCTCGGTACGGAAGCGGGCCGAGCCCGTCGTGTCAACGAGCCCGAAGGCGACGGCGCAGAGCTGTGCCATGACGGCGTTCAGCGGGTCGGCGCCGGTGCAGTGCACGGGAGCCAACGGCAGCAGTACCGTGCCCGGTTGGCGGACCGTCCGGCGCGGCGGGCGGCTCAGCAGGGCGACCGGCCGGTCGTCGCGCAGCAGCCGTGAACTCGTCCCGGTCTCCCGCCGCAGGACCCAGTGCCGCCCCGGCACCCGCACCTCCACAAAACTCCTGGACTTGCGGAACCTCTTCTCGAGAGCGAGCCCGGCGGCCGTGCCGCCGACCGTCAGGCGCAGGCCCCGCGAGGGTTCCGGGGCGGCGGGCCGGAAACCGTACGGCGCCCGCAGCCGCAGGACGGGGGCGTGCGGACCCCATACGTCCACCCGCACCAGGCGCCGGTCCACGGCGACGGTGAGCTGCCCGAGCGGACCGGGCGCGAACCGCCGCGCGATCCACAGCGGTACCCCCTCGGCCCGCGCCCGGGCGGACAGGGCGGCCACCTGCTCGGGCCCGCCGCACCAGCGGACCGCCAGTTCGCCCAGCCGGTGGGCGAACGCGGCGGCCTGCCGGACCCGCACCGGTGCGCAGGAGCCGGTGACCCGGGTGACCGGCACGATCCCGGCGCCGCCCGCCAGCCGGTGCAGCGGCCGCTCCGTCCCGCCGCCGCCGAGCCAGCGGCCCCGCTGGTACGCCTCGGCCATGGCGCCGAGGTTCAGCTCGTACAAGGGGGTGGTCAGCGAGCCCACCCGCAGCCGGTCCTCGGTCAACTCCACGGTCCGGGACAGCGGATTCCGCGACCGCTCGGCATAGAGCATCTGATGCACCACAACCCCCGTGCCCGTACGTCACTACAAGTCTCAGACCGCGTCGGGGGCTCCGTGGTTCCCTGCGACGGTGTCTCTCGCCCTCGGCGATCCAGAACAGACCCACCATGGCCATGGCTCGCTCACTTCCCCCGACGACGGCACCGCCGCCGTGTCCCGCGCCTCGAAACGATCAAGTCGTTCTCCGCAACGCCCGAACTCGGCGGGGAGTTCCCGCTCCCGCAACCAGGTCATCTGAAAAACAGTTTGCCTACAACAGAAACATCTGTTGGACAGCGTTACGGGTGCGGCTGAGGATGTCTCGTGCGGTAGCACAGTCAACGCGACACCGGATGGACTACCGCCCGAGTGGAGGCGAAATGCCGAGTGAACAGACCGAAGTAGTCGTCGTCGGAGCGGGGCAGGCCGGCGTCGCGGTGAGCGAGCACCTGGGCGCCCACGGGATACCGCACCTCGTCCTGGAGCGGCACCGGGTCGCCGAGCGCTGGCGTTCGGAGCGCTGGGACTCCCTGGTCGCGAACGGGCCGGCCTGGCACGACCGGTTCCCGGGGCTGGAGTTCCCCGACGTCGCCCCCGACGCCTTCGCCTCGAAGGAGCAGGTCGCGGAGTACTTCGAGGCGTACGCCGCGAAGATCGGCGCCCCCGTCCGGTGCGGTGTCGAGGTGACCTCGGTGCGCCGGCACACCGGCCGGCCCGGTTTCCGGGTGGAGACCTCGGACGGCACCGTCGACGCGCGCTTCGTGGTGGCCGCCACCGGAGCGTTCCAGCGGCCGGTGATCCCGCCCGTCGTCCCGGCCGGCGCCGTCCCCGTGCAGCTCCACTCCAGCGGGTACCGCAACCCGGAGCAACTGCCCGAGGGCGCCGTCCTGGTCGTCGGCGCCGGTTCCTCGGGCGTCCAGATCGCGGACGAGCTGCGCCGGTCCGGACGCCGGGTCCTGCTCTCCGTGGGCCCGCACGACCGGCCGCCCCGGCAGTACCGCGGACGCGACTTCTGCTGGTGGCTCGGGGTGCTCGGGCTGTGGGACGCGGAGACCCCGCCGCAGGGCGCCGCCCACGTCACCATCGCGGTCAGCGGCGCCCGCGGCGGCCACACGGTGGACTTCCGCGCCCTGGCCGGCACCGGCATCGAGCTCGTCGGCATGACCGAGTCCTACGCCGACGGCGTACTGCGCTTCGCACCGGACCTCGCCGACAACATCGCGCTCGGCGACGAGAAGTACCTCGGCCTGCTGCGGGCCGCCGACGCGTACGTCGAGCGCAACGGCCTCGACCTTCCCGAGGAGCCGGCGGCCCACGTCCTGGGACCCGACCCGCGGTGCGTCACCGACCCCCGGGCCGACCTCGACCTGGCCGCGGCGGGTGTCACCGCCATCGTCTGGGCCACCGGCTTCGCCACCGACTACGGCTGGCTCCAGGTCGACGCGTTCGACGAGCACGGCCGGCCCGACCAGCGGCGCGGCGTCTCCACCGAGCCCGGCGTCTACTTCCTGGGCCTGCCCTGGCTGTCCCGCCGCGGCTCCAGCTTCATCTGGGGGGTCTGGCACGACGCCCGCTACGTCGCCGACCACATCGCGACCCGGCGCGGCTACCTCGCGCACACCCCCGCGCCCGCGCCCGCCCCCGCCCCCGCATCCGCTTCCATCCCCGCCGCCGCGCAGAACCGAGGAGCAGCACGATGACCTCCCCGAGCGAGGGCCGCACGGCGAACGCCCCGGTCGTCACCGGCGGACACACCCGGATCCGCCCGTTCAACACCCGCGACACCTACCCCGAGCAGAACCTCGACAACGACCTCTGCCAGGCCGTCGTCGCCGGCGACACCGTGTACGTCCGGGGCCAGATCGGCCAGGACCTCGACACCAGCGAGTCGGTCGGCATCGGTGACGCCGAGGCACAGGCCGAGCGGGCCATGGCCAACATCAAGACGCTGCTCGAAGAGGCGGGCAGCCGGATGGAACACCTGGTCAAACTGACCATCTACCTGACCGACCCGCGCTACCGCGAGGCGGTCTACCGCACCGTCGGCCGCTGGACCAAGGGCGTCCACCCCATCTCCACCGGCCTGGTGGTCTCCGCGCTGGCCCGCCCGGAGTGGCTGTGCGAGATCGACGCGATCGCTGTCATCCCCGACTCGTCGAAGGAGGCCCGGGCATGACCTTCTCCCTGGTGGTCCGCGACGGCGCGCGGTTCGGCATCGCGGCCAGCTCCTCCAGCCCGGCGGTCGCCGCCCGCGTCGTCCACCTGCGGCCCGGTGTCGGCGCGGCGACCTCGCAGAACATCACCGACCCCACCCTCGGCACCAGCCTGCTGGACTCTCTCGCCGACCACGGCGACCCGGCCCGCGCCCTGGCCGACGTCACCGGCGCGGCCCGCAACGCCGCCACCATCGAGTACCGGCAGCTGACCGTACTGGGCCGCACCGGCCCCGGGTACGCCTACAGCGGCGCGCGCACCCTCGGCACGCACGCCGCCGCCACCGCCGACGGCGCGGTCGCGGCCGGCAACATGCTGTGCGGCGCGCACCTGCCCGGCGTACTCCTGGACGCGTACGCCGCCGCCACCGGGGAGCTGGAGGAACGGCTGCTCACCGCCATGAAGGCCGCCGTCGCGGCCGGCGGCGAGGAGGGACCGGTGTACTCCGCGGGCCTCGCGGTCGTCGCGGACGCCGGCTGGCGGGTCACCGACCTGCGGGTGGACTGGGCCGAGGACCCGGTGGACCGGCTCGGCGACCTGCTCGGCGTATGGCTGCCGCAGCGGGACGACTACGTGCGGCGCGGACTCGACCCCGCGTCCTCGCCCTCGTACGGCGTCCCCGGGGACCTGTGATGGGCGGCACAGTGAAGGAAGCCGCGCGGCGGGCGGTCGGCCGGCACGCCGAGGCACTGGTCGGCCTGTCCGAGCGGCTGCACGCCGATCCGGAGACGGCGTGGGAGGAGCACCGGGCGGCCGCCGCCGTACCGGAGCTGCTGGACCGCGCCGGATTCGACGTCACCGCCGCCTACCTGGGCCTGGACACCGCCTTCCACGCCCGGTTCGGCAGCGGGCCGGTGCGGATCGCGCTGTGCGCCGAGTACGACGCGCTGCCCGGCCTCGGGCACGCCTGCGGACACAACCTCATCGCGGCCGGCTCGGTCGGGGCGGCGCTGGGCCTGGCCGCCGTCGCCGACGACGCCGGCCTCACCGTCGAGGTCTACGGCACCCCGGCCGAGGAGGGCGGCGGCGGCAAGATCGAGATGCTGGACCGGGGCGCCTTCGCCGGGGTGGACCTGGCGATGATGGCGCACCCCGCGCCGGTCGACGTCGCCGAGGCCCGCCCGTTCGCGGTCAGCCACTCCAAGGTCGCCTACACCGGGAAGTCCGCGCACGCCGCCGCCTACCCGGAGGCCGGCGTCAACGCGGCCGACGCGTTCACCGTCGCCCAGGTCGCCATCGGCCTGCTGCGCCAGCACCTGGCGCCCTCGGCGCGGGTGCACGGCGTGGTGACGCACGCCGGGGACGCCCCGAACGCCATCCCGGAGCGGACCACCGGCCGCTGGTACGTACGGGCCGAGACGCTCGCCGAACTGGCCGAGCTGGAGCCCCGGGTCATGCGGGCCTTCGAGGCCGGCGCCCTGGCCACCGGCTGCGCGCTGGAGATCGAACCGGAGAGCAAGCCGTACGCCGAGTTCCGCGCCGACGAGACGGCGCTCGCCGCCTACCGGGCCAACGCCCTCGCGCTGGGCCGAAAGTTCGCGCCGCCCGGCCAGGCCGCGCGGATGAACCGCGCCTCCACCGACATGGGCAACGTCTCCCAGGTGGTGCCGGCCATCCACCCCTACATCGGCATCGGCTCGCTGCCCGCCACCAACCACCAGCACGAGTTCGCCGCCCACTGCGTGGGCGGCACCGCCGAGCGGGCCCTGCTCGACGCGGCCGTCGCGCTGGCCTGGACCGGCGTGGACCGGGCCGCCCCGGCCACCGTATGACGACCCGCCATGTCCCACCCCTGAACGGCCTGCCCGCGCTCTGAGGGGCACGGCGCCGGCGGCACCCGCACAGCTCCGGCTTCTGAACCCATCCTCACAAGGAGGCGCGTATGTCCACGCGTAACAGCAGTGCCCCCGCGGCGAACGCGGCCGAGCCGGCCGCCGACGCCGCAGCCCTGCGCAGGAGTGTCGCCGCGGGAGCCGTCGGCGTGTTCGTGCACTGGTTCGACTGGGCGGCCTACGCCTATCTCGCCGGCACCGTCGCGACCGTCTTCTTCCCGGCCGAGGACAGCACCACCGGACTGCTCGCGGTGTTCGGTGTGTTCGCCGTCTCGTTCGGCATCCGGCCCATCGGCGCCCTGGTGTTCGGGCCGCTCGGCGACCGGATCGGCCGCAAGCGCACCCTGTCCCTGGTCATCTTCATGATGTCCGGCGCCACCCTGACCATCGGCCTGCTGCCCGGCTACGACGCGATCGGCATCGCCGCCCCGATCCTGCTGGTGGTGCTGCGGCTGATCCAGGGGTTCGCGGCGGGCGGCGAGTTCGGCAGCGCGGCCAGCTTCCTCGCCGAGAGCGCGCCCCGGCGCCGCCGCGGCTTCGGCGTGAGCTGGCTGGAGGTCGGCTCGCTGCTCGGCTTCCTCGCCGGTTCGTTCGTCTTCCTGCTGCTGTCCGCCGGACTCGACGAGGCCCAGCTCACCTCCTGGGGCTGGCGTGTCCCGTTCCTGGTCGCGGCCCCGCTCGGGGTCATCGGCTTCGTCATCCGCAACAAGATCGAGGACACCCCCGAGTACCGGGCCCTCGAAGCGGGCGGCACCGTGCCCAGCAGCCCGGCCCGCGAACTGCTCCGCTCGCACAAGCGGGAACTGCTCCAGGCGGCCGGCCTGATGGCCGCCATGCACGTCCCCTTCTACGCCGTCCTGACCTACCTCGTCACCTACGAGACCGACCACCTCGGCCACTCCGCCGACAGCGCGGCCCTGCTGTCCACCGTGATCTCCCTGCTCGGCCTGGTGCTCGTGCCGCTGTTCGGCAGGCTGTCCGACCGGGTGGGCCGCAAGCCGGTGTTCGTCGCCGCGACGGCCGCCCTGCTGGTCCTGTCCACCCCGGCCTTCCTCCTGATGCGGACCGGCCTGGCCGGCACCTGGGCCGCCGGGCTGCTGCTCGGCGCGATCCTCGCCGCCATCCTCGGTACCTACGCGGTGTGGTCGGCGGAGATCTTCCCCACCCGCACCCGGCAGAGCGGACTGTCCGTCGCGTACAACGTCACCGCGGCGCTGTTCGCCGGCACCGTGCCCTATCTGATGACCGTGCTCATCTCGGCGACCGGCAGCACCCTGGTGCCGGGCCCGTACCTGATGGTGTTCGCCGTGGGCGGGCTGGTCGCCGCGCTCTCCTTGAAGGAGACCGCCGGCTGCGCGCTGCTGCGCCCCGAGGACATCGGCGAGGACGTCCGCGAGGACGTCCGCGCCGCACCCGCCGAGCGCGCTTCCGCATAAGGTACGGCGCGGACACGGTTCACCGCGCACAAGGGTCTCTCGCATGACGTCACCGCTGGGTTTCACCCTCGTACAGCTCCGTTACTTCCTGGTCGCCGCCGAGCGCGGGTCGATGACGGAGGCGTCGCAGGAGCTCCACATCGCGCAGTCCGCCGTGTCCGCGGCCGTCTACCACCTGGAGCGGGACCTCCAGGTGCAGCTGTTCATCCGGCGCCGGGGCCGGGGACTGACCCTGACCCCGGCCGGGGAGCGGCTCCAGCAGCAGGCCCGGGACCTGCTGGCCCGCGCCCGCGAGGTCCGGCGCGAGGCCCGGGGCGAGGGCGAGGACCTCTCCGGGCCGGTGACCGTCGGCTGCTTTGTGACCCTCGCTCCCTACTACCTGCCGCCCCTGTTCAGCGAGTGCACCGCCCGCCACCCGGGCATCGAGATCGACGTGGTGGAGGCGGAGACGGACCAGCTGGTGGACGCCCTCTCGGCGGGACGCATCGACTTCGCCCTCACCTACGGACTCGGCCTGTCGGCCGCGCCGGAACTGCGCGCCGAGACGATCGCCCTCGCCCCCGCCTACGTCCTCGTCCCGGCCGGCCACCCCCTGGCCGGCCGGGACAGCGTGCAACTGACCGAACTGTCCGCGGAACCGCTGGTCCTGCTGGACCTGCCGCACAGCCGCGACTACTTCCACTCCCTGGTGGCCGCCACCGGCACCGCCCCCGACGTCCGCTACCGCACCCGCAGCTACGAGACGGTCCGCTCCCTGGTCGCCCGCGGCCTCGGCTACTCCGTGCTCAACCAGCGGCCCGCGACCAGCCAGACCTACGGCGGCGGCGAGGTCGCCGCCCTCCGGCTGCGGGACGGCGGACCCCCGCTCGAAGTCAAGCTCGCCTCGGTGGACGGCATGACCCAGACCGCCCGGGCCCGCGCGGTGATGGACCTGCTCCGGGAGATCGCCGCCCGGCCGTGACCGGCCGCCCGCCGCGCGCTTTCCCGATACCGTCGGAATACCCCTGGGGGGTATATCGTTCACCGGGTGAGCCCCTGGTGACGGGGCACACCGAACGGGAATGGGGACGACGGTCATGGACCACGACACGGACCACACCGGACACCACGCGCCGCACCCGGCCGCGGCCTCCTGGCCGATGGCGGTGCGGGCGACGCTGCACTGCCTGACCGGCTGCGCCATCGGCGAGATCCTCGGCATGGTCATCGGCACCGCCCTGCTGTGGGGCAACGTCCCGACCATGGTGCTGGCGATCGCGCTCGCCTTCGTGTTCGGCTACTCCTTCACGCTGGTCGCCGTCGGCCGCACCGGCCTGGACCTCAAGAGCGCGGTCAAGGTGGCGCTCGCCGCCGACACCGTGTCCATCGCCGTGATGGAACTCGTCGACAACGGCATCGTCGCCCTGGTCCCCGGCGCCATGGACGCCCACCTGTCCGACGGGCTGTTCTGGTGGAGCCTGCTCGGCGGTTTCGCCGTCGCCTTCCTGATCACCACCCCGGTCAACAAGTGGATGATCGGCCGCGGCAAGGGCCACGCCGTCGCCCACGCCCACCACTGAGCGGTCCTCACCGGCAACCACTGAGGTGCGTCTCGGCGAGCCGCCGGAAGGCCGCCACCAGCCGGCTCCGGTCGTCGGCGCGGGTGGCCAGGACGACATGGCTCGGTTCGACGCCCGCCAGGGGGACCGCGGTGAGTCCGGGACGCATCCGGTCGAGGTGTTCGCCGGCCGGGACGATCGCGACGGCCTGCCCGGTGGCGACGAGTTCGGTCTTGTCCTCGACGGTCTCGATGAGCGGACCGTCCGGGGCGGGACGGCCGCCCGGCCGGGGATCGATCCGCCAGAAGGCGTTCCAGTCCGGGTCGGACGCGCGGGGCAGCGGCTCGTCGGCGATGTCGTCCAGGGTGACGGACTCCCGGCCCGCCAGCCGGTGGCCGACCGGCACCACGAGCACCCGGGGCTCGTCGTACAGGACCGTCACCCGCAGCCCTTCGGTGCGCAGCGGCAGCCGGGTCACCACCGCGTCCACGCGACGGCCGAGCAGTGCCGCGCGCGGCTGGTCCCACGGCAGGTGCAGGGCGCGTACGTCGGCGTCGGGGCGCTGGTCGCGCAGCGCGCCGACGGCCGGGGTGACGATGAGGTTGAGGGTGTACCCCACGGTGATCCGGGTGGGGTGGGCGGCGGCCCGGGTGCGGGTCGCGGCCTGCGCGGCGGACCTGAGCAGATTCTCGGCGAACGGCAGGAAGACCTGGCCGGCCTCGGTGAGAGCGGTGCCGCGCGGTGAGCGGTCCAGGAGCCGGGCGCCCAGCTGCTGTTCGAGGCGGCGGATCTGGCGGCTCAGGGAGGGCTGGGTGGTGTGCAGGGCCTCGGCGGCCCGCCCGAAGTGCCGGTGCTCGGCGACCACGGTGAAACTGTGCACCAGCCGCAGATCGAGGTGCGCCGCACGCGGCGACGAGTCGGCCATACCCGCAGTCTAACCCTCGGCGACGTGGGGTGATGCGTACGGCGTATTGCCCGATGCGGAACATTCATTGGCCCCGGAGTGATCCCCGGGCGCAGGGTGAGGGTGTCCGGCCGGATCGCGCCGGACCGGCCCGCGAAACGCGAGGGGAACACCCATGTCCACACCTGCCGTCCTGATCACCGGCGGAACCAGCGGAATCGGCAAGGCCACCGCCGAACTCCTGCACGAGCGCGGGTACCGGGTGATGGTCACCGGCCGCGACCCCGAGACCCTCGCCGCCGCCCGGAAGGAACTCCCCGCCGAGGTCGTCGTCATCGAGGCCGACGCGCGCTCCGTGTCCGACGCCGACCGCGTCGCCGCCGAGATCAGGGCCCGCTTCGGCTCCCTCACCGCCCTGTTCCTGAACGCCGGGATCACCCGCGGGGCACCGGTCGAGGCGATCGACGAGGCGACCTTCGACGACGTGTTCGCGGTCAATACGCGGGGACAGTTCTTCACCCTTCAGAAGACCCTCCCGCTGCTCGCCGACGGCGCCTCGGTGGTCTTCACGGTGGGCATCGGCGCCATCCGCGGGCTCGCCGGCGGCAGCGTCGCCGCCGCCAGCAGGGGAGCCCTGCTGGCGATGGTGCCCTCGCTCGCCGTCGAACTGGCGCCCCGGCGGATCCGGGTCAACGCCGTGAGCCCGGGAGCCGTCGACACGCCG
Organism: Streptomyces sp. JW3; assembly: GCF_052216785.1. Lineage (NCBI taxonomy): Bacteria > Bacillati > Actinomycetota > Actinomycetes > Kitasatosporales > Streptomycetaceae > Streptomyces > Streptomyces sp. JW3. The sequence goes on from NZ_JBQOUX010000046.1 coordinate 44,812, forward strand.
ATCTGGGCCAAGTCGGGGATGCCGCCCGAGCTGGTCGCCCAGGTCACCGAGGCCACCGCCGCGCGCATCCCGTTCGGACGGTTCGGCACCGCCCGCGAGGTCGCCGAGACCGTCGCGTTCCTCACCTCCGACGCCGCCGGCTACATCACCGGTCAGAACATCGTCGTCGGCGGCGGCATCGGCGTCCCGGCGTAGGTCACCAGTTCTTGTACCGCACCTCGCCGAGGCCGCAGAACGTGCAGCCGGCGCTCAGGAAGTCCTCCGTGCGGCGGAACTCCTCGTCGGCAAGACGCCACCGCAGCCACGCGGTGATGATGTGCTGCCCGTTGCGGGTGGCGGCGATGTGGTCGGTGCCGTCGAGGATGTTGAACCACACCGGCACCTCGGTGTTGGTGTAGTCGCGCTCCACGTTGGAGGTGGCGAAGTCGGCGTCGCCGCCGAGGTAGAGGGCCGGGTTGCGGAGGTTGTCCGGACCGTTGCCGTCGAAGGAGCCGCCGGCCACGTGCACGGTGGTCTCCAGCCGCGGGTCGTCGGCCACGTCGAAGGTGCCGATCGACCCGCGCGAATGGCCGCCGAAGGCCACCTCGGTCAGGTCGAGGTCCTGGTACAGCGGGCTGCCCGAGGCGGCGTTCTGGTCCTCCAGCCAGTCCAGGGCGTCGGTCATGTAGGCGCCGCTGCTGGAGGAGACCTCGCTGTAGACCACGAACCCGTGCGACGCCCACTGGCGCAGCATGTCCTCGTAGGCGGCCGGGTCGGAGCCCGCGCCCGGACCCCAGACGAGGACCGGGTGGTCCACCCCGTCCCGGCCGGCGTCGGCCGGGTACACCAGCCAGCCGTCGCCGCCGGGTCCGGCGGACTCGTCGACGGTCACCGCGTACGGGCCCGGCGCGGTGACGTCGGCGACCGGCGGCAGGGACCCGGGCGGCGGCTCGCCCGGCCCGCCGTCGTCCTCCGCCACCACCAGCACGTCGTCGACGGTCAGCGTCTCCAGGACGCTGCCGGCGTCCAGCGAGAACCGCAGCCGCAGGTCGTGCCCGTCCACCGCGGCGGGCAGCCGGAAGGACGCCGCGCCGCTGGCGGTGCGCGCCGACTCCAGCGCGGTGAACGAGCCGCCGTCGACCGAGTAGGCCGCGGTGAAGGTCTCCCCGAGGTCCAGCCCGGACACCGCCCGGGTGTACGACACCGTCACCTCGCTGTGCCCGGCCAGATCGATCGGCGCGGAGGTCAGCGCCGGGTCGGAGAGCAGCGAACCGCTCAACCGGGCGCCGTAGGTGCCGGTGCTGACGGAACCGGTGGCGGTGAAGGTGCCGAGCCCGGCGGAGAAGTCCTCGCCGTAGACCGCGGTGGCGGCGGCCGCGGGGGGCGTGAGGGCGCCGGCTGCTCCCACCGACAGGGTGGTGAGGGCGGCGGTGCCGCACACGCGTAAGCGCCAACTGAAGCGAGACATGTCTGGAATCCCTCCTGACCGCGCCGGCCGGGGTGCTCCGGCGCGGGGTCGTGTCGGTTGCGGGGACGGGTCCGTCTCCGGGCCCCGAAGGACGGCTCGGAACCGGGACGGGCCGGTTCCGTCGGAACCGGAACGAGCCGAGTCAAGCGGGCCCTTGCCCCCCCGGCACCACGTAAATCACCGGTGCCGAGCGGGCCGGTCCGGCATCGGGCCCGGGCCCGGGAGGGTCGTCTTTCGGCCGTTATCCTGCGGGGGTGACGCAACCTCCCAGGCCCGACGAGCGGCGATCCCCGAACCCCGGGCCGAAAGCCGCCGCCCGCAACCGGGCGGCCCTGATCGCCGCCGCCCGGGAGATCTACGCGGAGCACGGCCTGGGCGCCCCGCTGTCCGCGATCGCGCGCCGGGCCGGCGTCGGACAGGGCGTCCTGTACCGGCACTTCCCGGACCGGGCCGCCGTCGCCGCCGCCGTGCTGGAGGAGAACGTACGGGAGGTCGAACAGGCCGCCGCGGCCGAGGGCGCCACCTTCGAGGACGCCCTCGGGGTGCTGTCCTGGCACCTGACCGAGTCGTCCGCCTTCATCAGCCTGCTGCACGCCGACGAGGCGCACCGGCGGGCCGGGACCTCCGAGACGCGGGGGTACGCCCGCGCCCTGTCCGAGCGGGTCGAGCGGGCGCTGCGCGGCCGGCTGCGGCCGGGGCACCGGCTGGCCGCCGCCGACGACCTGATGCTCGCCGTCGCCATGGTCTCCGGCGCCGTCACCGGCCCCACCCGCGAGGAGCGGGAGGACCGGGTACGGGCCGCCTGGCGGCTGCTCGCCGTGGAGGTGGGACCGGTGCGGCCGTTCGCGCGGTGAGCGCCGGGCGGGGCGGGGTCAGCCGCCGTTGGACTGGCGGATGCCGTCCGCGAGCGCGTCGAAGGTGTACACGTACCCCCCGGCGGGTCCGCTGACGGTCATGTACGCCGTGCTCCCGCCCGGGGTGATCGCCACGTTCGTCGCCGATTCGAGGCCCCGGTCGCGGGCCGGGATCTCGACGGTCGCCAGCCGGGCGCCGTACTTGTCGTACACGGCCATCGCGGGCCGGCCGTGCAGCGCCTGGTAGAGGTTGCCGTCGGCGTCGACCGCGATCGAGTCGGTCTGTGCGATGCCGCCGTCGACGCGGACGGCGGTGTGCGGCGCGCTCACCCCGCCCTGGCCGGCGAGCGGCAGGTAGGAGATCCGGTTCCGGGTCAGCTCGCTGAACCACAGCCCGTCGAAGTCCGCGTCGAAGGAGATGCCGTTGGTGGCGGCCAGGTGGTCGACGAGGACGCTCGCCCGCTTCCCGTCGCGGTCGACGCGCACCACCCGGCCCAGCGCCGCGCCCTCGGTCAGGCCGCGCGAGTCGCTGACGTAGAGATTCCCCTCCTCGTCGAAGGCGAGGTCGTCGGGGTTCATCGGCGCCCCGTCCACCTCGCCGGCGAAGAGGACCCGCCGGTCGCCGCCGTCCGGGGCCAGGCTGACGATCTCGCCGTGCGCGTAGTCGGTCAGGTAGAGCCGTCCGTCGTACGGGCTGAACTGGGCGGAGGTGTAGGCGCCCCGGTCGTCGGTGTGCAGCGTCCGCACCGCCTTGCGGCCGAGGTCGACCCGCAGCACCTTCGGCGCGCCCGCCGGCGCGGTGACGTCGACCAGGGTCAGCCGGCCCTTTCCGTCCAGGACCGGGCCCTCCAGCAGGGTGCTGCCGGTCGCCTCGTGCGGCGTCGTCACCCGCAGCACCCGCTGGGCCCGGATGGTGCGGTCCGGGCCGGTCCCGCCGCTCCCGGCGCCGGCGGTCTCGGTGTCGCAGGCGGTGAGGGCGGTCAGGGCGCCGATCGTGGCGAACAGCGCGAGCGGCCGGATCGGAAGTCGTCGCATGGGGGTCCTCTTCCTGGCGTCTGGCGTCTGGCATCTGGCGTGGGGCGGAGCACGGACGAACCAACCGGACAGCACTGTCCGGTAGTTGCTACGGTAGTGGACGACCGCCCCACACCGGAGGCCGGCCTCAGGACCGCGGGGCCGGCCAGGAACGAGGTCCCCCCATGGCAACCCCTCAGGCCCCGGCCCCCGACGAACTCGCCCGGCTCAAGGAGCGCTACCGGCACGAGCGCGAACGCCGGGTACGGCCCGACGGCGCCGCCCAGTACCGGGCGCCGGAGGCGGAGTTCGGCTACTACGCGGACGACCCGTACGCCACTGGCCCGGACCGGCGCGAGCCGCTGTCCGACACCGTCGACGTCGCCGTGATCGGCGGCGGATTCGGTGGCCTGCTCGCCGGAGCGCGGCTGCGGCAGCAGGGCGTCGAGCGGGTCCGGATCGTCGAGCGGGGCGGCGACGTCGGCGGCACCTGGTACTGGAACCGCTACTCGGGCGTGCACTGCGACATCGAGTCCCACGTCTACCTGCCGCTGCTGGACGAGACCGGCTACGTACCCGAGTGGAAGTACGCGCCCGGCGAGGAGATCCGCCGCCACGCGGTACGCGTCGCCGAGCGGTTCGGCCTCTACCAGCACGCGCTGCTGCGCACCTCGGTGACCGCGCTGACCTGGGACGAGGCGACGGAGACCTGGCTGGTGGCGACCGACCGGGCAGACGCGTTCCGGGCCGTCCACGTGGTCACCGCCACCGGCACCCTCACCGAGCCGAAGCTGCCCGGGATACCCGGCATCGAGGACTTCCGGGGACACACCTTCCACACCTCGCGGTGGGACTACGCCTACACCGGCGGCACCCCGGACGGCGGCCTGAGCGGCCTCGCCGGCAAACGGGTGGGCGTGGTGGGCACCGGCGCCACCGGCGTCCAGGTCATCCCGGTGCTGGCCGAGGACGCCGGGCACCTCTACGTCTTCCAGCGCACCCCGTCCAGCGTGGACGTGCGGGCCAACCGCCGCACGACCGCCGCGGACGTCGGCGCCGGCCGGCCCGGCTGGGCCCGGGCCCGCCGCGACAACTTCCTGCGGATCGTCTCCGGCGAGCCGGCCGACGTGGACCTGGTGGCGGACCGCTGGACCTCGTCGGCGGGACTCCTGGAGAAGCTGCTGCCGAGCTTTCGCCGCCAGGGCGACCGCGACACCTTCGAGGCCGCCTACGAGGTCGCCGACGCCGCCAAGATGAACGAACTGCGCGCCCGCGTCGAGCAGTCGGTCACCGACCCGGCCACCGCCGACAAGCTGAAGCCCTGGTACCGCTACGCCTGCAAGCGCCCCACCTTCTCCGACCTGTACTACCAGACCTTCAACCGCCCCGACGTCACCCTGGTCGACACCGCGGACACCCACGGCATCGAGCGGGTCACCGAGCGCGGCGTGGTCGTCGCCGGCACCGAGTACCCGCTGGACTGCCTGATCTTCGCCACCGGCTTCTCCGTCGGCGTCTGTGGCGTGCACTCCGGGAAACTCCCGGTCCGGGGCCGGGACGGTGCCGAGCTGCTGCGCACCTGGGCGGAGCGCGGCCCGCGCACCCTGCACGGCTTCACCTGCCACGGATTCCCGAACCTGTTCCAGATGGGCTCCCTCCAGAACGCCAGCAGCGTCAACTTCACCCACGTGCTGGACGAACAGGCGGTGCACATCGCGGCCCTCGTCGCCGCCGCCGAGGCCAAGGGCGCGCTGGTCGAGCCGTCCCGGGAGAGCGAGGACGCCTGGGTCGCCGTCTGCGCCCAGGACGCCCCCGACCACGAGTGGTTCCACGCCGAGTGCACCCCCGGCTACTACAACCGCGAGGGCCGCGGCCGCCCCAACGGCCCGACCGCCTACCCGCACGGCGCGGTCGCCTTCCACGACCTCCTGCGACGCTGGCGCGAGGAGTCCCTGAGCGAGATCTTGCGGGCCAGGACCGCCTAGGTACGCTGGCCCCATGAAGATCCACCTCACCAGCGTCTTCGTCGAGAACCAGGACGACGCCCTGCGCTTCTACACCGACGTGCTGGGCTTCGTGAAGAAGCACGACGTCCCGATGGGCACGGACCGGTGGCTGACCGTGGTCTCGCCCAAGGACCCCGAGGGGACCGAACTGCTGCTGGAGCCCTCCGGGCACCCGGCCGTGCGGCCGTACACGACGGCACTGGTCCGGGACGGCATCCCGGCCGCGTCGTTCGCCGTGGACGACGTACCGGCCGAGTTCCGGCGGCTGCGCGGCCTTGGGGTGCGTTTCACCCAGGAGCCGGTGGCGGCGGGCCCGGTCACCACCGCCGTCCTGGACGACACCTGCGGCAACCTGATCCAGCTCGTGCACGGCGGGTGACCGGCGGCTCAGGGCACCAGTGACTGACCGGCCGCCAGACCGCGGTACAGGGCGTCGCCGGCGAGCAGCTCGGCGTGGGTGCCGGTGGCCCGTACCCGGCCGGACTCCAGCACCACGATCCGGTCGGCCGCCGTCACGGTGGACAGCCGGTGCGCGATGACCACGACCGTCGTCTCGCGCGCCACCTCCGCCACCACCTCGCGCAGGGCCCGTTCGTTGGCCGCGTCCAGCTGGGAGGTGGCCTCGTCCAGCAGCAGCAGCCGGGGCCGGCGCAGCAGCGCCCGGGCGATGGCCACCCGCTGGCGTTCCCCGCCGGACAGCCGGGTGCCCCGGTGGCCGACCGGGGTGTCCAGTCCCTGCGGCAGGGCGCGGGCGAACGCGTCCAGCCGGGTGCGCGCCAGCACCTCGGCGATCTCGTCGTCGGTGGCGTCCGGGGCGGCGAACAGCAGGTTCTCCCGCAGGGTGCCGGAGAGCACGGGCGCGTCCTGCTCGATGTAGCCGATGCCGGCCCGCAGCTCGGCCAGCGGGATGTCGCGCACGTCCCGGCCGTCGATGAGCACCCGGCCGGAGTCCGGCTCGTAGAACCGCTCCAGCAGCGCGAAGACGGTGGACTTCCCCGCGCCGGACGGGCCGACCAGGGCGGTCGTCCGGCCGCCCGGCGCGGTGAAGTCCACCGCCCGGTGCACGCGGGGGAGTTCCGGCCGGTAGCGGAAGCAGACCCGCTCGAAGGTGACGGTGGCCGGGGCAGCGGCCCGTCCGGCCGTCCGTCCGCCGCGACCGGCGGCCGGGGCGGTGTCGGTCTCCAGCCGGTCGAGTTCCCGCAGCCGGGCCACGGCCGCCGCGCCGACGTGGAACTGGGTGGCCGCCTGGATCAGGTCGGACACCGGCTGCATCAGGTAGAAGAGCAGCATCAGGAACGCCACCAGCACGGAGACCCCGATGGTCCCCGACGCCACCCGGGCGCCGCCCGCTCCCAGCACGCACAGGAACGACAACTGGACGGACAGCCCGGCCGAGGCGCCCATCAGCGCCTGCCAGCCGGCCGCCCGGACACCGCTGCGCCATGCCTCGTCGGCGGTCCGGTGCACCGCCGCCGTCTCCCGCTCCTCGGCCCCGGACGCCTTCACGGTCCGCAGCGCGCCCAGCGCCCGTTCCAGGGCGGCGCCCATGTCACCCACCGCGGCCTGGGCCCGCGCGGTGGCCCGCGCGATGCGCGGCATGGTGACGGTGAGCACCACGCAGGTGAGCGCGATGACAGCGGCGGTCACCCCCAGCAGGACCGGGTCGAGCAGCGCCATCAGCACCGTCACCCCGGTCAGCGCCAGCACGCTGGTGACGGCCGACACCAGTGACTGGGTGGTGACCTGGCGCAGCAGCGTCGTGTCCGAGGAGACCCGGGACAGCAGGTCGCCGGGTTCCAGCCGGTCGAGTTCGGCGACCTTGAGCCGCAGCAGCCGGGCGGTGATCCCGCGGCGGGCGCCGCGCACCACCGACTCGGCGGCGTGCGCCAGGACGTACTGGCCGAGCGCCCGCAGCGCGGCGCCGAGCACGACGAGCGCGGAGAGGGCGGCCAGCGCGCCGGTCACCGGCCGCCGGTCGCCGAGGCCGTCGATCAGTTCCTTGGCCGCCAGCGGCTGGACCAGTACGGCCGCCGTCCCGGCCAGCCCGAGCAGCCCGCCGCCCACGAGCCGCGGCAACTGCCCCCGGGCGTACCCGAGCAGGACCCGGCCGGTCGCGCGCAGTGTCAGGGGAGCGGGGGGCGGGAACGCGGAGCCGGCGGCGGGCATGCCGGGTGCTCAGCGGCCGGCGAGGCGGCGGCGGACCGCCGGGAAGACCCGGGTCGCGAGCCGCTCCAGTTGGGCCAGGGTCTCGTCCGTCCCCTCCGGGCCCTCCACCTGGCACATGACGCGGGTGCAGCCGGACGTGCCGATGTGGTCGACCAGGCGGGCCACACAGGTCTCCTCCGGCCCGACCGGATGGGTGGCGAGGATCCGGTCCGCGAGCGCGCCGACGTGCTCGGCGGTCACCGGTGGCGGGGCGGGCCGGGACAGGCCGGGCAGACCGGCGCGGTGCCGGTTCAGCGCGAGAATGAACCGGGCCCGGTCCCGCATCAGCCGCGCGGCCCGCTCGGCCGAGTCGGTCACCCGGGTGAACACGGCGAACGCGTGCCCGTCGGCCGGCCGCGGCCGCCCGTTGCCCCGGGCCCGCCGGGCGTACCGGGCCAGCATCTCCGCCTTCGCCGCCGCGTTCTTGTCGAAGAACAGCATCAGCGGCAGCCCCCGGTCGGCCGCCAGCTCGATCGAGGCGGGCGACCCGGCCGCCACGTACACCGGCGGGTGCGGCGAGGTGTGCGCCGAGGGCAGCGGCCGTACCGACCGCGGGGCGGGGGCCGCGAGGCCGGTGGGCACCTTGCCGCGCAGGGCGGCGAGGGTGCGGTCCAGCGGCGTGGCCAGCCCCGCCCGCCACGCCCGCGGCCCGCCGCCCAGCACCTCGTACTCGATGCCCGGGATGCCGCGGCCCACCCCGAGGACGAACCGGCCGCCGGACAACTGGTCCAGCAGCGCAGCCTGTTCGGCCGTGTGCACGGGGGAGTGCAGCGGCAGTACGGTCACCGCGGTGCCGACGTGGACGCGTTCCGTGCGGCCGAGCAGGTACGCGGCGAGGGTCAGCGCCGAGGGGTTGACCGCGGCGTCCAGGAAGTGGTGCTCGGTCAGCCACACGTCGTCCAGGCCGAGGGCCTCGGCGCACCGGGCCACCGCCACCGCGCGGGCCAGCACCTCGGCGTCCGTCCGGCCCGGATGGCGGTCGGTGGGCAGCAGTACGCCGAATCTGAGGCCGTCGTGGGCGCTCACGTGTTCCTCCGGGACGCGGTGGGGGCGGACACCCGCAGCAGCGGGCGGAACAGTTCGATGTTCGGGCCCTCGCCGACCGGACGGCGGTCCACCTCCACCCAGGCGTGGGCGCGGAACGGCTCGGTGCGCACCCCGGTGCACCAGTCCGGCCAGCGCCCCTGGGCCCGGCACAGCAGCACGGTGGCCACCGAACGCTGGAGACAGCCCTGCCCGGCGCAGGCCCGGCTGACGGACACCACCGCCTGCCGGCCGCGCAGCGCCTGCTCCGCGGTGCAGGGGCGGGCGCCGCGGGCCAGCACGCCCAGCACCCGGCGCAGCCGGCCGGGCCGCAGCCGGATCAGCAGCCAGGCCGCCGCCACGGCGCACCGCGCGAGCAGCGCCCGGCCCGGCGGGACCGGAACCCGGGCCTCGGGTACGACGGGGAAGGTCATGGCGTCACCAGCCGGGCGCCGACCAGGCTCGCCACCAGCGCGTCGACATCGGCGGCGACCCGCTCCCGCTGCTCCGGGAAGGGAGCGGCGAGCCGGTCGGTGATCTCCGCCGGGCCGCTGCCCGCGCGCAGCAGCCGGACCACGGCGGCGCCGGTGCGGTTGAGCAGCCAGTAGCGGCCGGTGGCCTCGTGCAGCAGCACCATGCCACCGTCGTCCGTGTCGGTCGCGGACACCTCGGGGGCGAGCGAGTAGGTCATCGGACTCCCTCCGCGCCGGCCGCCCGCGCCCGCGCCGCCTCCACCGAGCGCAGCCACGCCTCGCAGGCCAGCGTGTGGACCATGGGGATGAAGCCGCGGGAGGTGGGGTGCGGGGCCAGCAGCACCGCGCGGACCGCGGCCTGGTCCACCAGGCCCAGCCGGGCCAGCCGCATGTCCTCGGCCAGTGCCAGCAGTTCGGCCCGGTGGTGCCGCACGCCCGCGTACACGTCGGCGCTGAACTCGCCCTTGGTGGTGCGGCCCAGGATCGGCTCGGGCACGGCCTGGCGCAGGGCGGCGGACAGCAGCGGCTTGGTGCGCCCCGGGCTGACCCGGTCCGTGATCCGCAGGGTGAGCGCCGCCTCCAGCACCTGGTCGTCGAGGTACGGGGCGTGGTAGGCGACCCCGGAGCGCGAGGTGAGCCGGTCGGTCAGCCGGATGTCGGTACCGCACCGGCGTACCGCCTGCACGACCGCGTGCTGCGCGGGATCGGGGGAGTGCGGGGCGACCTCGTGCTCCGCCGCGTCCCGCAGCAGTTCCCGGCAGGCGTCGGCGGCCGGGGCGGTCACCCAGGCCGGCAGCCGCGGGTAGTACCCCCATCCGGTCAGGGGCTCCCGGGGACCGCTGAGGGGGGTGGTGAGGGTGTCGGCCGCGGTGCGCAGCCACTGGCCGTACGAGGGGTCGCGCAGCAGGTTGCGCACCATCGTGCCGAGCGGCCAGCGGTACATGCTGCGGGCGATCCGCAGGTCGGTGCGGGACGCCAGCGGCGCGCGGCGGCCCAGGACGTGGAAGAAGCTGGGGGCCGGGTGGAAGAGTTCGTCACCGCCGTGACCGGTCAGGTGGACGGCGACGCCCAGGCCGGCCAGCCGCCCGGCCACCCAGGCCGTCACCTCCTTCATCCGCCGCCACGGGTAGGGCGCTTCCGGGTCGTCGTCGTGGCCGAGCTGCCCGGCGAACGACCGCGGCAGCTCGGACCGGAGCAGGACGAGGGACTCCGCGTCCGGCAGGTATCCGGCCGCCTGCCGTGCCCACCGGGCGTCGTCGTTCGCGTCGTCCGCACCCTCCTGACGCACCGTCACCAGCCGTCGGCAGCGCTCGTCGGCGGCGGTGAGGAAGGCCAGACTGGTGGAGTCCAGGCCGCCGGAGAGGTCGCAGCCGACGACACCGGACCCGGTCCGGGCGGCCACCGCGCCGCGCAGCGCGGCCCGCAGCCGCCGGGCGGCCGGCCCGATCGGCTGGTCGGCCGGCGGCGGTGACCAACGGCGGACCGTGTGGTGGCGGCCGTCGGGACGGACCCGCAGCCAGTGCCCGGGTGCCAGGCACGACACCGAACGCCACGCCGTGCGGTCGCTGAGCGGCCGGGGCGGCTGGGCCAGCAGCCGGCAGACCAGGGTCGTCTCGTCCAGGCCGGCGCCGGACAGCGCCGCCAGGGTGTCCGGCCGGTCGGCCGCCAGGGTGCGGCCGTCGACGGTGGTGTGGAAGATCTCCCGGACGCCCGACAGCGTGCCCTGGGCGCGGATCTCGCCGCCGAAGGAGGCCAGCGCGTGGTAGCTGCCCGCAACCGCGCGCAGGGCGTCGCCGAGCCGGTCCAGCGTCGTACAGCGTTCGACGATCCGTGCGAGGTCGTCGGGTGTGGCCGCGAAGCAGCCGAGCAGGGCGACGCGCCGGTCGCCGCGGGCGGCGGTCAGGATCTCCTGGTCCGTCCAGGAGCCGACGACCCAGGGCCGCCCGGACGCGTGGGCCAGCGCGCGGTCCGGTTTTGGACCGGGCGGGAGCCGGCGGACGGTGACCGCGGCCAGCCGGTGATCGGGCAGAACGAGGAACTGCACAGGTCCTCCACGGGACGGTCCGGCCGGGGCGACGGTGACCACGGGGCCGGGCGGCGGACCTGTCCGCCGCC
>NZ_JBQOUX010000047.1:0-54994 GCF_052216785.1 Streptomyces sp. JW3
GCCGCGACACGTCGCAGTTGCCCGCGGTGTCGGAGGTGCCCAGCAGGCAGAAGGACGAGCGGGCCAGGATCTCCAGGTCCTCGTCGGTGAGCCGCTCGTGGACCTTGTCGATCACGACGGGCCAGGGCTCGCCCAGCAGCTCCCGCAGCTCGGCGCGCGAGTCCAGTTCCACCCAGCCCTCGCCGGTGACGGTGTCCGGCCGGTCTTCGGCGGTGTCGATCGTGTGCGGCAAGGCCGGCTCCAAGTGGTGCGGGGGCGACGGGTAATTGCATTCTCAACGATATCTGATGTTAGGTTCGCCTTACCTGTTGAGCCGGAAGCACTCCGTCCGGTGATTGGGGCGACGTTCGCGCGAGCGGTGCGGTGACGGCTCAGAACGCGTAGCGCACGCGCAGCCACGGCGCGTGGGCGCCGATCAGCTCCCGCACGGCGGCCACCGCCTCGGCCTTGACCCGGTCGCGGTAGCGGACGTTGAGCGCCCCGTTCTCGGAGCGCTTGGCCTGCTGGAGCTCCGGCCGCCACAGCACCTCCTCGGCCCGGGGATGCCAGCCGAGGTTCACCTGGTGCAGCTCCCGGTTGTGCGTCAGCGTGATCACCTCGGCGGCGGCCTGCCGCTTGACCCGCTCGGGCAGCACGTCGTCGAGGTGGTCCAGGAGCTCGGCCCAGGCGTCCCGCCAGCCGGGCCGCAGCACCACGGGGGAGAGGTTGAAGTGCACCTCGTACCCGGCGTCCAGGAAGTCGGCCGCGGCGGCGATCCGCTCGGCCACCGGCGAGGTGCGCAGGTCCAGCAGACGGGCGTCGTCCGCGGGCATCACCGAGAACCGGATCCGGGTCCGGCCGCGCGGGTCGAGGGCGAGCAAGGCGGGGTTGACGAACTTGGTCGCGAACGACGCCTTCGCGGTCGGCCACTGCCGGAAGGCACGCACCAGGTCCGCGGTGTTGTCGCTGATCAGCGCGTCCACCGAGCAGTCGCCGTTCTCGCCGATGTCGTACACCCACGCCTGGTCGTCGCACTGGTTCGGCTCCGGTTTCACCCCCTGCCGGGCGAGGTGCCGGCCGATGTGCGCGATGATCCGGTCGATGTTGGTGAAGACGGTGACCGGGTTGGCGTACCCCTTGCGCCGGGGCACGTAGCAGTAGGCACAGGACATGGCGCAGCCGTTGGAGGCGCCCGGCGCGATCCAGTCGGCGGACCGCCCGTTGGGCCGGGTGGTGAGTGTCTTGCGCTCGCCGAGCACCAGTGTCTCGCCCTTGACCCGGACCCAGCGCTCGACGTTGCCCTCGTTGCCGTGCAGCCCCGGGATGCCCCAGTGCGAGTCCACCTCGATCAGCCGGGCGCCGGGGAACCGGGCGCGGATCTGCCGGCCGCGCGGTGAGACGGCGGCGGCCGGCTCGGCGTAGATCTCCCGGACCGGCAGCAGCCGGCGGGCCGCGGGGAGGTCACGGACGGCCGGCCCCGCCTCCGCGGCCGGGCCCGGCAGGGCGTCGAGCCCGAACAGCGTGCCGGAGCCGTCGTCCGGGGCGGGGGACGGGTGGTGCATCGGGGCTCCGGGGCGTGAGGTATGTCCGGTAAAGGACCGTTCTCCCACTGTACGGGCACTGGCACACCGGCCGCCGGGCCCCGTGTTCCGGGCCCGGCCGGGGGCATACGGGTGGCACGGCGGCGAACGGCGCCGTCCGATCCGAGGAGGTCTCCGTGCTCGCCATCGTCGCAGCGGTTCTGTTCCTCATCGCCTTTCTGATCAACGCGGCCGACATCTCGACCAACGACATCTTCACGTCGGTCAACTTCATGCTCGTCGGGCTCGCCCTGCTGGCGCTGCACGTCGCCGGGATCGGCAGCGGCTGGGCGGCCCGGGGCCGCCGGCGCTGACCGTCAGGGGATGCGGGCCACCGCCGCGTAGATACCGCTCTCCTCCGGCTCGGGGCGCTCCTGCTCCGGGCCGTACCACTCGGTCGCGGTGACCAGGCCCGGCTCGACCAGCTCCAGTCCGTCGAAGAACCGGGCGACCTCCGCCCGGGTCCGGAAGCCGAGCCGGATGCCGCCTTTCGCGTACTGCGCGATGACCTGTTCCGCCAGCTCCGGGAAGAGGTCGATCGCGGCGTGCGAGAGCACCAGGTAGCTGCCGGACGGCAGGGTGTCGACCAGGCGCCGGACGATGCCGTGGGCGTCCTGGTCGTCCGGGATGAAGTGCATCAGGGCGATCAGGGACATCGCGATCGGCCGGTCGAAGTCGAGAATGGACCGGGCGTGCTTCACGATCTCGTCCGGGGTGCGCACATCGGCCTGGATGTAGTCCGTGGCCCCCTCCGGGCGGCTGACCAGCAGCGCCTCGGCGTGCCGCAGCACGATCGGGTCGTTGTCGGCGTAGACGACCTTGGCGGTCGGCACCGTCCGCTGGACGATCTGGTGCAGGTTGGGCTCGGTGGGGATGCCGGTGCCGATGTCGAGGAACTGGTCGATGCCCTGCGCGGCGAGCCGGGCCACCGCGCGGTTCATGAACGCCCGGTTCTGCCGGGCCGCGTCGTGCGCCTCGGGCGGCAGGGTTCGGCCGACCGCCTCGTCGACGGGATAGTTGTCCTTGCCGCCCAGCAGCCAGTCGTAGACACGCGCGGGGTGGGCCTTGCTGGTGTCGATCTCCAGGGGCCGGGAACTGTCCGTCGTCATCGGGGGCTCCGTCGTCGGTCGTCCGAGTGCGTGGTGATCATCGTACTGCCAGGGGCGGTGAGTTGGGACGCACACGGGTCAGTCGGACGACAGGGTGCGCGGCGGCCGGTAGGCCCATTCCCGGTCCGCGTCGGTGATCTCGCGCAGTACCCGGGCCGGGGTCCCGGCGACCACCGTCATGGGCGGTACGTGCGCCGTCACCACGCTGCCCGCGCCGACCACCGACCCCCGGCCGACGGTGATCCCCGGCATGATCAGCGCCCCCGCGCCGATCCACACGTCGTCCTCGATCCGCACCGGCGCCGAGAACTGGGTGCCGTCGCGGCGCAGGTCGGGGTGGACCGGGTGGCCGGTGGTCGTCACGGTGACGTGCGGCGCGAACATCACCCGGTCGCCGACCACCACCTCGACGTCGTCGACGAGGGTGAGGCCGAAGTTGGCGTACACGCCGTCCCCGAAACGCACATGGCGTCCGTAGGCCACACGCAGTGGCGGTTCGACGAACACATCCGTGCCCACGGCGCCGAACAGCTCCGCCAGGAGCGCCCCGCGGCCCTCCTGGTCGCGGGGCGCGCTGCGGTTGTAGGCGTCGGCCAGCTCCTTGCCCCGCAGCCGCTCCTCGGTCAGGCCCGGTACGCCGTCCTGGTACAGCTCCCGGGCCGTCATCCGGCGGCGCACCTCGTCCTCGCGCGGGTCGGCTGTCACGGTTCCTCCTGGTCGTGGACGAGGGCTGCGGTTACCCGCCGGGCTGCCGCAGCACGGCGACCTCGCGGGGGCCGAGGACGAGGGTGCCGTCGGCGGCGGTGGTGCCGGTCAGGACCTCGCCGGGCAGGTCCCCCGCCGGCACGGTGTCGTCGGTGCGGTTGACCAGGAACAGGAACCGGGCGTCCGGGCCGCGCCGCACGGCCGTCTCGACGCGGCCGCGCAGCGCGGCGGGCAGTTCGCCGGTCACCCCGGCGGGCGCCAGCAGCCGGGGCAGCAGCGCGGTGAGCCCCGGCACGCCGAGCCGGGTGGAGACGTAGGCCGCCGAACCCCGGCCGGCCGGCCGCCGGGTGACGGCCGGGCGGCCGGCCTGGTCACCGGTGCGGTAGCGGGAGAGGACCTCGGTCTCCTCGTCGGTGACCGTGATCCGGTCGGTCCACAGGGTGCCGGTCACCGCGTCGTCGAGTTCCACCGGGTCGCCGTCGAGCAGCGGCCCGAACTCCTCGACGCGGATGCCCAGCAGGTCGCGCAGCGCGCCCGGGTAGCCGCCCAGCCAGACGTGGTCGTTCTCGTCCACCACACCGGAGAAGTAGGTGGTGACCAGGTGGCCGCCCTGCTCGGCGAACCGGGTCAGCTCCTTGGCCAGCTCGGCCGGGACCAGGTGCAGCACCGGCGCGATCAGCACCTTGTGCCGGCTCAGCTCGGCGCGGGTGGTGACCAGGTCGGCGCGGACGCCGAGGGCCAGCAGTGCCGTGTACCAGTCCAGGGCCTCCTGGCGGTAGTCGAGCAGCGAGGTGGGGTGCGAGTCCTGCTCGCTGGCCCACCACGACTCCCAGTCGAAGAGGATGCCGACCTCGGCCGTCTCCCGCTCGCTGCCCGCGACCGGCGCGAGCGCCTTGAGGGTCTGCCCCAGGGACACCACCGCGCGGAACAGTTCGCTGTCGGGGCCGGCGTGCGGGACCATCGCCGAGTGGTACTTCTCGGCGCCCGCCGCCGACTGCCGCCACTGGAAGTAGCACACCGCGTCCGCGCCGTGCGCCACGTGCAGCAGCGCGTCCCGGGCCAGCTCGCCGGGCCGCTTGGCCACGTTCACCGGCTGCCAGTTCACCGCGCTGGTGGAGTGCTCCATCAGGAACCACGGCCGCCCGCCCGCGATGCCGCTGGTGAGGTTGGCGGAGAAGGACAGCTCGGCCCGGTCCTGCGGGCCGGGGTGCACGTAGTGGTCGTTGGAGACGAAGTCGATCTCGGGTGCCCAGTCGGCGTAGTCCATGCCCTTGGTGCCGCCCATCACCATGAAGTTGGTGGTGACCGGGACGTCCGGGGTGATCTCCCGCAGGATGTCGCGCTCGGCCCGCAGGTGTTCCTTCAGCGCGTCGGACGAGAACCGCTTGAAGTCCAGCTGCTGGGTCGGGTTGGGGTGCGAGCCGGCCAGCCGGGGCGGCAGGATCTGCTCCCAGTCGGTGTAGCGCTGGGACCAGAAGGCGGTGCCCCAGGCGTGGTTGAGCGCGTCGAGCGAGGTGTACCGGGCGCGCAGCCAGCCGCGGAAGGCGCGGGCCGCGTCGTCGGAGTAGTCGTATACGTTGTGGCAGCCCAGTTCGTTGGAGACGTGCCAGGCGACCAGCGCCGGGTGGGTGGCGTACCGGGTGGCCATCTCGCGCACCAGGCGCAGCGCGTGCCGCCGGAACACCGGGGAGGTGGGCCGCCAGTGCTGCCGGGCCCCCGGCCACACCGTCTCGCCCCGGTCGGTGACCGGCAGGATCTCCGGGTGGGCGGTGGTCAGCCAGGGCGGCGGGGAGGCGGTGGCGGTGGCCAGGTCGACCCCGACACCGCCGGCGTGCAGCAGGTCCATGACCTCGTCCAGCCAGCCGAAGTCCCACTGGTCCGGGCCCGGTTGCAGCCGGGCCCAGGAGAAGATCCCCACGGAGACGACGTTGACGCCGGCCTCGCGCATCAGCCGGACGTCCTCCTCCCACACCTCGCGGGGCCACTGCTCGGGGTTGTAGTCGGCACCGAAGAGAAGACGGGGCATCCGGTCGTCGTCGTCCGGGCCGCCGGGGCGCGACAGGAGAGTGGAGATCATGGCGGTCCTTCCAGATGTGCAAAGGGGCGGCGCGGACTCGCCGCGCCGCCCCGGGAGTTGTGCTATCGCAGGGTCACTCGACGGTGAAGCCCTGCTCCTTGCCGTACTTCACCGAGGCGTCCTGCCAGGACTTCAGGGCGTCGCTCAGCTTGGTGTCGGAGACATAGGCCTTGCCGACGGTGTCGTTGAAGATCGAGTTGGCGTACACCTGGAACGGCAGGTACTGCCAGTCGTCCGCGACCTCGGCCGCCGACTCGGCGAAGATCTTGTTGGCCTGCTGGCCGCCGAAGTAGTCGAACTTGGTCTCCTGGAAGGTCGAGGACTGGAGGTCCTCGGTGGTCGCCGGGAAGGCGCCCTCCTTCAGGCGGCTCTGCACACCCTTGCCGGAGTTGGCGTACTCGACGAACGCGTAGGCCAGTTCCTCGTTCTTGCCGAGCTCCGGCAGGGCCAGCGAGCTGCCGCCGTTCTCCGCGCTCGACTTGCCGCCTTCCTTCCACTGCGGCAGCGGGGCGACCCGCCAGTCACCGGACGCGTCCTTGGCACCCGACTCCAGGTTGGCCGGCATCCAGGCGCCGGTGGCCAGGCTCGCGATGGTGCCGTCGGCCAGGCCCTTGAACCAGTCGTCGCTCCAGGCGGCGACCGGGGCGACCAGGTCGTCGTCGAGGAGCTGCTGCCAGGTGTCGCTGTAGGTGGTGGCGCCCTGGTCGGTGAAGTCGACCTTCACGTTGGTGCCGTTCGTCACCGAGTACGGGCGCGAACCGGCCTGCCACAGCAGGCTGGTGGTGGTGCCCGCGTCACCGGCGTCGGCGGTGATGTACGCCTTGGGGTCGGCCGCGTGCAGCTTCTTGGCGGCCTCGACGTACTCGTCCCAGGTGCTGGGCACCGCGATGTCGTACTTGTCGAAGACCTTCTTGTTGTAGAACAGCGCCATCGGACCGGAGTCCATCGGCAGCGCGTACACGCCGTCGGTGCCCGACTGGACCGCGGACCAGGGGCCGGGCGAGTAGTGCGCGGCGAGCTTGTTGGCGCCGAACTCGCTGAGGTCGGTCAGGCCCTTGGACAGCGCGTACTGGCCGATGGCGTAGTACTCGATCTGGGCGACGTCCGGGACGCCCTTCTTCGCCGATATCGCGTTCGACAGGGCGGTGTACTGGTCGGCGTTGGTACCGGCGTTGACCAGGTTGACCTTGACGTTCTTGTGCTCCGCCTCGAAGTCGGCGGCCACCTTCTTCAGCGTGGGTTCCCACGCCCATACGGTGATTTCGCCGCCCTTCTCCAGAGCCGCCTTGATGTCGGACTCGGAGACCGACTTCCCGCTCGATCCCCCGTCCTCGGAGTCACCGCAGGCGGTGGCCCCCAGCGCGAGGGCGCAGACGAGTCCGATACTGCGCAGCAGACGGCGCGAGTGCTTGTGCATGGTCGAGCTTCCACTTCCTTGTGGCCGTAACGGCCCTGTCGGGGGTGTGCAGAACGAGGAACATGCGTGGGGGGAGGACGAGGTGGGGGGAGCCTGCTGTCACTCCTTGACACTCCCGGCGGCGAGCCCGGACTGCCAGTACCTCTGGAGCAGCAGGAACGCGGCGACCAGGGGCACAATGGTGATCAGGGATCCGGTGATGACCAGGTTGAACACCACCTCGCCACCGGCCGTTTGAGCTTGGGCGTTCCAGGCGTTCAGACCCACGGTCAGGGGGTACCAGTCCGGATCCTTGATCATGATCAGCGGCAGGAAGTAGTTGTTCCATGTCGCGACCATGGTGAACAGCAGGACCGTCACAATACCGGGAGCCAGCAGCGGCAGTGCAACTCGGAAGAAGGTCCGGGCCTCGCTCGCGCCGTCGATTCGGGCGGCTTCCATCAGTTCGGTCGGTATGGCATCGGTGGCGAACACCCACATCAGGTACAGACCGAACGGCGAAATGAGTGACGGGATGATCACCGCCCAGGGGGTGTTGGTGAGTCCCATCTTGCTGAACATCAGGAAGGTGGGCACCGCCAGCGCCGTGGTGGGCACCGCCACCGCGCCGATGACGACGGCGAACACCGCCTTTTTGCCCGGGAACTGGAACTTGGCGAGCGCGTAGCCGCCGAGCACCGCGAGCAGGGTGGCACCGCCCGCGCCCAGCACGACGTACATCAGTGTGTTCAGCAGCCAGCGGGTGAACACACCGTCGTCGTAGGTGAATGTGTCGGCGATGTTGCTCCACAGGGCGAAGTCGTCGTCGAACCACAGACCGAACGAACCGGACAGCCCTTCCTGGGTCTTGGTGGCGCTGATGAGCAGCCACAGCAGCGGCACCAGGCTGTAGAGCAGCACCAGGCCGGTGAGGACGGTCAGCAGGACACTGCGCCGGGGCTTGTTGGACGCCGGCCGGCGGCGGTGCGAGCGCAGCCGCGGCGGCGGCGCGGCGTGCGAACGGCCCGGCGCGGGCGGGTGGTTGCGGTTCGGTGCGGTGGCGTAGGGACTGGTCATCGCTGGTTCACACTCCCTTGCGCGTGCCGCGCAGCTGGACGACGTAGGCGATGACCATGGTGATCAGCCCCATGATGATGGCGACCGCCGCGGAGTAGTTCTGCTGCTGGCCGTTGAAGGACAGCGAGTACGTGTAGAAGTTCGGCGTGTAGTCGGTGGTGATGGCGTTGCGGGCCAGCGGCCGCATGATGCTCGGCTCGTTGAACAGCTGGAAGCTGCCGATGATGGAGAAGATGGTGGCGATCACCAGGGCGCCCCGGATGGCCGGCAGCTTGATGGCGGTGATGACCCGGAGCTGACCCGCGCCGTCGATCTGCGCCGCCTCGTACAGCGAGTTCGGGATCACCCGCAGCGCCGCGTAGAAGATCAGCATGTTGTAGCCGATGAACTCCCACGTGACGATGTTGCCGATGGAGGCCAGCATCAGATCCGCGGAGAGCGGGTCGGGCAGCGAGACGCCGAGCGCGTCGTTGATGTCACCGACCAGGCCGTAGCGGGTGCCGTACATGAACGACCACATCAGGGTGGCGACCACGGCGGGCACCGCGTACGGCAGGAAGATGGAGACCCGGAAGAAGTCCCGGCCGTACAGCCGGCCGCTGTCCAGGGCCAGGGCGACCAGCAGCGCGAGGCACAGCATGACCGGCACCTGTACGACCAGGAAGAGCGTGACGCGGCCGAGGGCGGCCCAGAAACGGTCGTCCTGCAGCGCCTGCTGGTAGTTGTCCAGGCCGACGAAGGTGTTGCCGCCGATCAACTGCTCGCGGAACAGGCTCAGATAGATCGCGTAGGCGATCGGCGCGAGGAAGACCAGGGCGAACACGGCCACGAACGGGCCGAGGAAGCCCCAGCCCGTCCAGGACCGGCGGTCCCGGCGCGCCTTGGGCGGTGCGGGACGCGGTCGGGAGGCCGCTGGGGGGTGCAGCGTCGTCATCTCGTTCCTTGCTGGGGTTCATATACTGAACTCGCGATGTTTACGTAAACATCGCACAGCGCGGAGACGGGCTGGGGTTGTTAGGTTTACGTGAACATCCGGTAGGCGGCATGTCTACCGTGCTCCGGTCAAGACGGTCAAGGGGCGGACGGGCAACGGCCCGTGCGAGCCTCGCACGAACAACGAAAGGCGGCGGACGGCGAGTGGACACGGCTGAGCGAGCCACGGCGAGCACGCCCGCACCGGCGGGACCCGCCGGAGCACCCGGCACGGCCCCCCGGCGCAGGCGGACGCAGAACGCCTCGATGGCCGATGTGGCAAGGCTGGCGGGGGTTTCCTCGCAGACCGTCTCCCGGGTCTCCAACGGGTACGCGGGCGTCACCGAGGAGACCCGGCGGGTGGTGCGGGAGGCGATGCAGGAGCTCGGCTACCGGCCCAACAGCGCGGCCAGGGCGCTGAAGAGCGGTGAGTTCCGCACCATCGGAGTGATCACCTTCACACTGTCCACCACCGGCAACGTCCGCACCCTGGAGGCCATCGCGCAGTCCGCGGCGCACGAGGGCTACGCGGTGACCCTGCTGCCGGTCGCGGTGCCCACCCAGGACGAGGTGCGCGGCGCGTTCTCCCGGCTGGAGGAACTCGCCGTCGACGCGGTCGTCGTCATCATGGAGGTGCACCTGCTGGACGCGGCCACCGTCACCCTGCCGCCGCACGTGCAGGTGGTGGTCGTCGACTCCGACGCCGGCGACCACTACACGGTGGTCGACACCGACCAGGCGGGCGGCACCCGGGCGGCCGTACAGCACCTGCTGGGCCTCGGCCACGGCACGGTGTGGCACCTGGCCGGCCCCGAGGACTCCTACGCCGCCGAGCGCCGGGCCGGCGCCTGGCGGGCCACCCTCACCGAGGCCGGCCGCACCCCGCCGCCGCTGGTCCGCGGCGACTGGACGGCGGAGTCCGGCTACCGGGCCGGTCTTGAGCTGGCGGCCCGCGCCGAGTGCACCGCCGTCTTCGTCGCCAACGACCAGATGGCCCTCGGTCTGCTGCGCGCCCTGCACGAGAGCGGGCGGCGGGTGCCCGAGGACGTCAGTGTCATCGGCTTCGACGACATCCCCGAGGCCGGTGCCTTCCTGCCGCCGCTGACCACCGTGCACCAGGACTTCGCGGAGGTGGGCCGGCTGTGTGTCGAGGCGGCGCTGCGCCAGATGCGCCAGGACACCTCAGAGCGGGGGACCACGCTGGTGCCGACCCGGCTGGTGCGGCGGGCCAGCACGGCACCGCCGCCGGTCCGGTGAGCGGCCGGTTCGCCGGGGCGGGTGGCGGCGGCTTGGGTGGTCATGTTTCGGGTCGGTGACCGGGAGGTGGTCTTGCGCCGGATGTGGCGGGAGGCCCTGGGGCGGGGGACGACGCTGGTGCCGGCCCGGCCGGCTGGTGCGGCGGGCCGGCACGGCACCGCCGCCGGTCCGGTGAGCGGCCGGTTTGCCGGGGCGGGTGGCGGCGGCTTGGGTGGTCGTGTTTCGGGTCGGTGACCGGGAGGTGGTCTTGCGCCGGATGTGGCGGGAGGCCCTGGGGCGGGGACGACGCTGGTGCCGGCCCGGCCGGCCGGCTGGTGCGGCGGGCCGGCACGGTATCGCTGCCGGTCCGGTGAGCGGCCGGTTTGCCGGGGCCGGTGGCGGCAACCCGGGCAGTCACCGTTTTCCGTCCGTGACCGGGAGGTTCTTATGGCCCACACCGCCGACCGAGCGACCCGCGACGATGCCCCCGTGGTGGTCGTGACCGGGGCCAGCGCGGGGGTCGGGCGGGCAACGGCCCGGGCCTTCGGGGCACGTGGCGCCTCGGTCGTCCTGCTGGCCCGCGGCCGCGACGGCCTGGAGCGGACGGCCGCGGAGGTCCGGGCGGCGGGCGGCCGGGCGCTGCCGATCAGCGTGGACGTCGCCGACGCGGCGGCGGTGGACGCCGCGGCCGGCCGGGCCGAGGACGAGTTCGGGCCGCTCGACGTGTGGGTGAACGCCGCCTTCACCACCGTTTTCGCACCCGCCGACGAGGTACGGCCCGAGGAGTTGAAGCGGGCCACCGAGGTGACGTACTTCGGCTTCGTGTACGGCACCCAGGCCGCGCTGCGCCGGATGAAGCCCCGCGACCGCGGCACCATCGTGCAGGTCGGCTCGGCGCTGGCGCAGCGCAGTGTGCCCCTCCAGGCGGTGTACTGCGGGGCCAAGCACGCCATCCAGGGGTACACCGACTCGCTGCGCTGCGAGCTGCTGCACGACCGCAGCGGGGTGCGGGTGACCATGGTCCAGATGCCCGGCCTGAACACCCCGCAGTTCAGCTGGGTCCTGACCAGGCTGCCCCGGCACCCCCGTCCGGTTGCCCCGGTGTACCAGCCCGAGGTGGCCGCCGAGGGCGTGCTGCACGCGGTGGACCACCCCGGGCGGCGGGAGCACTGGATCGGCGGCTCGACCGTCGCCACCCTGATCGGGCAGCGGATCGCGCCGGCGCTGCTCGACCGCTACCTGGCCCGTACCGGCTACGACTCCCAGCAGACCGGCGAACCCGTCGACCGGGCCCGCCGCCCGGTCAACCTGTACCAGCCCCCGGACGACCGCGCGGGCAGCGACTTCGGCGCCCACGGCGCCTTCGACGACGAGGCCCACCCACGCAGCCTCCAGCTGTGGCTCTCCCGGCACCGCGGTGCCCTCGCGGTCGGCGCGGGACTGGCCACGACGGCCGCCGCGGCGGTGGCGGGCGGGGTGCGGCGAGGGGCCTGAGCGGCCGACGCCCGGTTACCCACCGTCGCCGCGGGCCTCCGCGCCGCCGGTGCGCCGCGCCCGGCGCGGACTCCAGTGGTGTTCGTGGAACCAGCGGCCGACCAGCGCGCCGCCGAACACCACGAACCCCACCCCGATCAGCCAGGACTCCACCACCAGCACGGTGCCGACAGTGCCGTAGCTGATCGCGTTGTCCAGGATGAGCGGGGTGAACACCAGGTACGAGAAGCTGCGCAGGCCGATCAGCCCCACCATGGTGGCCAGCGCCCCCGGGAACAGGTCCCGCCAGCGCACCGAACTGCCCAGCAGGAAGTGCTGGCCCCACCAGAAGAACAGCGTGCCGGTCACCGTGGACAGCACGATCCGGGCGGTACCGTGCAGCCCGGTGCGGGTCTGCACCTCCTGGTAGAGATACGCGGTCAGCACCGCCACCCAGGTGAGCTGCCGCCACACCCGGTGCCAGGGCCCCGAGGGCAGCCGCCAGATCCGTTCGTAGCCGTTCTGCACGCTCGCCGCGAAGGAGACCCCGAACACCGCGAGCAGCAGACCGCCCCAGATACTGGTGGTGCCGATGATCTCGCGCGGCGGGCTGATGATCTCGGTCAGCACCCGCGCCGACCGCCCCGACAGACCCATGCCGTCGGCCAGCCACGCCGCGAACCCGCCGCGCCCCAGCGGATCGGCGGCGGCCACCACGATCAGCAGCGGAGCCAGGGTGACCAGCGCGATCGTGGCGAAACCCATGGCCCGGTGCATGAGTTCCAGCTCCCGCGCCTGCCGGACCAGGGCGGTGGCGGCCAGCCGGTCCCACAGACGGTGGAAGGGGCTCAGGAACCGATTCACGAAGCGGCGCTCCTCCAGGCGGTCCTCGGGACGGCTCGTGGGCGCGGCCGTCGGGGCTGGGGCGACTGCACCAACGTAGCCCGCAGCCCGGCACATCGCGCGCCGCGGGGGTGTGCCGGTGCGCCTGGCGCGGTACCCCGGGGCCATGAGCGGTGACACGGAGCACGGGAACAGCGGGAGCACGGCGGCGGCCGGATGTGTGATCGACGCCGTCGACACGCACGCCTTCGCGGTGCCCACCGACGGCCCCGGCGGCCGGGAGCAGGACGGCACCCTGGAATGGGACGCCACCACCCTGGTCCTGGTCCGGGTGCACGCCGGCGGCCGCACCGGCATCGGCTACACCTACGGCGACGTCTCGGTCGCGGCGTTCATCCGCTCGCTCCTGGCCCCGGTGCTCCAGGGCGCGGACGCCTTCTCGCCGGCCGCGCTGTGGCGGCGGACCGGCGCCGGGATCCGCAACGCGGGCCGGCCCGGCGCCGGGGCGATGGCCCGCTCCGCCGTCGACATCGCGCTGTGGGACCTGAAGGCGCGGCTGCTCGGACTCCCGCTGGTCCGACTGCTCCCCGCGCACCACGACCGGGTGCCCGTCTACGGCAGCGGCGGCTTCACCAACTACCCGCTCGACCGGCTCACCGGCCAGCTGAGCGGCTGGGCGGAGCAGGGCATCGGCCGGGTCAAACTGAAGACGTCCCGGGAGCCCGGCCGCGACCCGCAGCGGCTGGCCGCGGTGCGGCGCGCGGTCGGCGACGGCACGGAACTCCTCACCGACGCCAACGGGGCACTGGACCGCAAGGAGGCCCTGTACTGGGCTCGGCGCTTCCACGAGGAGTGGGACGTGCGCTGGTTCGAGGAACCCGTCAGCTCGGCGGACCCGGACGGGCTGCGGCTGCTGCGCGAGCGGGGACCGGCCCGGCTGGAGATCGCCGCGGGGGAGTACGCCTACCTGCTCCAGGACTTCGCCGCCCTGGTGGCCGGCCCCTCGGTGGACTGCCTCCAGGCCGACGTCACCCGCTGCGGCGGCGTCACCGGGCTGCTGGAGGTCGCCGGGCTGGCGGCCGGACACCACCTCGACCTGTCCGCGCACTGCGCCCCGGCCGTCTCCGCGCACGCCTTCGCCGCGGTGCGCCGGCTGCGCCACCTGGAGTACTTCCACGACCACGTCCGCGTCGAGAACCTGCTGTTCGACGGTGTGCCCCAGCCGGACGGCGGTGCCCTGCGGCCCGACCCGGACCGGCCCGGACTGGGCCTCGACGTCAAATGGGCGGACGCCGAGCCCTACCGGGTCGACGGCCGCCGGCCGCGGTGAGCGCGGGCCGTCAGGGCAGCCGGCCCTGCTCGCAGACCCGCCGGGCGACGTCCCGCAGCTTCATGTTGCGCTCCTGCGAGTAGCGGCGCAGCACGTCGAACGCCTGCTTCTCGGTGAGCCGGTGACCGCCCATCAGGATGCCCATGGCCTCGCCGATGGTGTGCCGGGTGTCGATGGCCTGCTGCAACTGGGCGTTGCCGCGGGCGGTGGCGAACGCCACCGCCGCGTGCGAGGCGAGCAGCCAGCCGGCCGTCTCGCTGGCGGCGGTGAAGGCACCGGGCCGGCGCGAGTAGAAGTCCAGCGCGCCCAGCTCCTCCTCCTCCGTGTAGAGCAGGATGCCCATCATGCTGCCGATCCCCAGCTTGCGCGCCTCGGGGACGTAGGCGGGCCACTGCGGCACGTCCTCGTTGAAGTCGGTGATCCGGAACCCGCGCTCGTCGCTGGTGGTGCGGGCGACGTCGTAGCACGGGCCCTCGCCGAGCCGCTCCTGGAGCCGGTCGCTCTCGACGACCATCTGGTCGGTCTCCGCCAGGGAGCGGGCCCGGCCGCCCCGCACGAGGAGGATGCCGGCCGCGTCGCAGCCCTCGACCAGTTCGGTGGCGGCGTGGGTGATGCGTTCCAGGGTGCCGTCCACCGTGTCCTGCGCCAGCAGGTCCCGCGCCAGCAACGCCATGCGCTCCGCGAACTCGCGCCAGTCCACAGTGCCCGCCTCTCCGTCCGCACCGGTGCGTCGTGCCGGAACCCAGCATGCCGGGCCCCGGCCCGGCCCGCCTGCCCGGATTCCGGCCCGGCAGTCTCACACCTGGCCGTCCACCGAGGCCCGCAGCCGGGCGCTGGCCATCCGCATGTGCTCCGCCATGGCCCGGTCGGCGGCCTCCGGGTCGCGGGCCCGGATCGCCTCCAGCACCGCGTCGTGCTCGCACAGCGTGCCGCTGACCGTGCCCTCGATGTCGCTGACCCGCTCCATCCACACCTGGAGCAGCGCCCGGATGCTGTGCAGGATGTCGCTCAGCACGCTGTTGCGGGCGATCCGCGCGCACTCCAGGTGGAAGGCGATGTCCGCGTCGATGAACGCCGTGACGTCGCCGCGGGCCTCCCGCATGTGCCCGAGGTGTGCCTGAAGCCGGGCCACGTCCTCGTCGGTGGCCCGCTCGGCGGCCAGCCGGGCGGAGACCCCCTCCATGTAGGTGCGCACCTCGACCAGGTCCTGGGTGCGCCGCTGGCCCAGCATCAGCCCCCAGTTGATCGCCCGGGGCAGGAACTCGGAGGTCCCCTCGCGCACGTACGAGCCGGACCCGGGCCGGATCTCGATGATGCCGAGGACGTCCAGCGCGGACAGCGCGCCGCGCACGCTGGAGCGCGCCACTCCGAGCGCCTCGGCCAGCTGCCGCTCGGCGGGCAGCCGGGTGCCGGGCCTGATGTGTCCGGCCGAGAGGTGGTCGAGGAGCCGCTTGGCGACCTCGCTGACGGAGGACTCGCGCACCACGGGGCGCAGCAGCCGCGCCAGGTCGGGAGCGGCGTCCGAGGACTGCTGATCAGGCTGACTGGTCACGGTCACCAGTGAACCAGATGGCCCCGCACCCCGGCTGACCAGCCGGTTCATCGGCCGGATGGGTGAGGTTTGTCAAGAGTTGGGCCGTTCGGAAATCTATGACGGTCGCCACACTGGTAAATTGGTGACCAATTTCGATCGGCGACATAGCGTGTGGAGCGATCCGGTCGGCGGCCTGCCCGGCGCCACCGGCGTGAGCCATCCCGGACGGAGCTGTCCGGGCGAGCCGAGGAGTCGCCATGGGTGCCGACGCGCCAGCCCCGGCAGTCGAGAGAACTGCCATCAAGAAGGTCTCAGTCCGCCTCGTTCCGTTCGTGGCCCTGATGTTCTTCGTGAACTACCTGGACCGGACCGCCGTCTCGTTCGCGGAGCCGAACGGGATGGGCCAGGACCTGGCCCTGACCGCCGCCCAGTTCGGATTCGCCTCGGGAATCTTCTTCCTCGGCTACATCGTCCTGGAAGTCCCCAGCAACATGGCCCTGCACCGCTTCGGAGCCCGCCGCTGGCTGGCCCGGATCATGGTGACCTGGGGCATCGTCTCGCTGCTCTTCACCTGGGTGAACAGCAGCGGCGGCCTGTACACGCTGCGGTTCCTGCTGGGCGTCGCCGAGGCCGGGTTCTTCCCCGGCGCGATCCTCTTCCTCAGCCAGTGGGTGCCCGCCCGCCACCGCACCAAGATCCTCGGCCTGTTCTACCTGGCCCAGCCGCTGACCACGGTCTTCGGCGCCCCGCTGGCGGGCTGGCTGATCGGCCACCACGGCCTGTTCGGCCTGGAGGGCTGGCGGGTGATGTTCCTCTTCGTGTCCATCCCGGCCATCCTGCTCGGCGTCATCGCCTGGTTCTACCTGATCGACAAGCCGGCCGACGCCAAGTGGCTGACGCCCGCCGAGCGCGACTGGCTGACCGCGGAACTCGCCGCCGAGAACGCCCAGAAGACCGGCCACGACGGCGGACACGCCAAGGGCGACCTGAAGCGGGCCTTCACCAGCGGCCGGGTCTGGACCCTCGCGGTCGTCTACTTCGGCTTCGTCTACGGCCTGTACGCCCTCGCCTTCTTCCTGCCGACGATCATCAACGGCTTCCAGGAGCAGTACGACACCACGTTCAGCGTGATGGACAAGGCGTGGATCACCGCGATCCCGTACCTGCCCGCCGCCATCGTGCTGTTCTTCTGGACCCGGCACGCCACCAGGCACTCCACCCGCACCTGGCACATCGCCGGCCCGGCGATCGTCGGCGGGGTCACCATCCCGGTCGCCCTCTACATGGGCTCGCCCACCGCGACGGTCGCCGTGATCACCGTGACCGCCTGTTCGATCTTCGCCGCGCTGCCCGTCTTCTGGTCGGTGCCCTCCCGGTTCCTGACCGGAGCCGCCGCCGCGGCCGGCATCGCCCTGATCAACACGGCCGGCAACATCGCCGGCTTCGCCTCCAGCTACATCACCGGCTGGCTCAAGGACTGGAGCGGCGACTACTACGTACCGCTCTTCCTGGTCGGCTTCTTCATGCTGCTGTCCGCCGCCCTGATGATCTGGCTCGCCGCCCGCCACCGCACCGACGAACCGGCCCCCGACCCCGCGCACCAGACCATGGAGGCCCTTCGATGACCCGCCTGTTCAACGACCCCGCCGCCTTCGCCGACGAGGCCCTGGAAGGCTTCGCCGCCGCCCACCGGCGCTGGGTGCGGCCCGTCACCGGCGGCGTGGTCCGGGCCGGCGGCACCCCCGAGGGCCAGGTCGCCGTGGTGATCGGCGGCGGCTCGGGCCACTACCCGGCCTTCTCCGGCCTGGTCGGCCGGGGCCTGGCGCACGGCGCGGCGGTCGGCAACGTCTTCGCCTCGCCGTCCGCCGCCCAGATCCGCTCGGTGGCCCGCGCCGCGCACGGCGGCGCCGGGGTGCTCCTGATGTACGGCAACTACGCCGGTGACGTCCTGCACTTCGGGCAGGCCGCCGAACGGCTCGCCGCCGACGGCATCGAGGCCCGCACCTACGCCGTCGCCGACGACGTGGCCAGCGCGAGCCCCGAGGAAGCCGGCAAGCGCCGGGGCATCGCCGGCGACCTGCCCGTCTTCAAGGCGGCGTCGGTCGCGGCCGAGCGGGGCCTGCCGCTCCAGGAGGTGCTGAACGTCGCCGGGCACGCCGGCGCCCGCACCCGGTCCTTCGGCATCGCCTTCTCCGGCTGCACCCTCCCCGGCGCCGACCACCCCCTGTTCACCGTCCCCGCGGCCCGGATGGCGGTCGGCCTCGGCATCCACGGCGAGCCCGGCATCGGCGAGCAGGACCTGCCCACCGCCGACGAGGCCGCCCACCTGCTGGTCGACACCCTCCTGAAGGAACTCCCCGAGGACGTCGCCACCCCCGCCGGACAGCGCGCCGCCGTCATCCTCAACGGCCTCGGCTCCGTCAAGTACGAGGAACTGTTCGTCGTCTACCGCAAGGTCGCCGCCCTGCTGGCGGAGGCGGGCGTGGAGACAGTCGACCCGGAGGTCGGTGAACTGGTCACCAGCTTCGACATGGCCGGCGTCTCCCTCACCCTGACCTGGCTGGACGACCTGCTGGAAGACCTGTGGCGGGCCCCGGCCGACACCCCGGCCCACCGCAAGGGCGCCCTCGGCGAACCCGAGCCGTCCAGCGCCCCGGCCACGACGACCGCCGACCCCGACGACGAGGCGATCCCGGCCGCCTCCGACGCCTCCCGGCACGCCGCCGCGACCGTCCTGGCCGCCCTGGAGGCGGTGGCCGCCACCGTCGACACCCACGTCGACGAACTCGGCCGCATCGACGCCGTGGCCGGCGACGGCGACCACGGCATCGGCATGCGGCGCGGCTCCACCGCCGCCCGCGAGGCCGCCCGCGCGGCCCACGGACTCGGCGCCGGCGCGGCCACCGTCCTGGCCCACGCCGGCGACGCCTGGGCCGACAAGGCGGGCGGCACCTCCGGCGCCCTGTGGGGCACCATCCTGCGCGCCGTCGGCACCGCCCTCGGCGACCAGGAGGCCCCGAGCGCGGCCACGGTCGCGGCGGGAGTAGCGGCCGCCTCCGCCGCCGTACAGCGGCTCGGCGGCGCCGAGGTCGGTGACAAGACCATGGTCGACGTGCTCGTGCCGTTCGCCGACACCCTCACCGGGGCCGTGCGCGCGGGCGGCGGGCTCACCGCCTCCTGGGACCGGGCCGCGACCGCCGCCGCCGAGGCCGCGGCGGCCACCGCCGGCCTGCTGCCCCGCAAGGGCCGGGCCCGTCCGCACGCCGAGAAGTCCCTCGGCACCCCGGACGCCGGCGCCCACTCGCTCGCCCTCATCACCCGCGCCGTCCACGGCGTACTGCTCAACCACCACTGAGGAAGACGGTCATGACTGACAAGCTCCGTATCGTCGTCGGCTGCGACGACGCCGGTTACCAGTACAAGGAAGCCCTCAAGCAGGACCTGGAGAACAGCGGCCTGGTCGCGTCGGTCACCGACGTCGGGGTCGACGCCGACGGGCACACCGCCTACCCCAAGGTCGCCATAGCCGCGGCCGAACTGGTCGCCCGGGGCGACGCCGACCGCGCGCTGCTGGTGTGCGGCACCGGGCTCGGTGTCGCCATCGCCGCCAACAAGGTCAAGGGCATCCGCGCCGTCACCGCCCACGACTCCTTCTCCGTCGAGCGGGCCGTCCTCTCCAACAACGCCCAGGTGCTCACCTTCGGCCAGCGCGTCATCGGCCTGGAGCTGGCCCGCCGGCTGGCCAAGGAGTGGCTCACCTACCGCTTCGACGAGACCTCGGCCTCCGCCGCCAAGGTCCAGCTGATGTGCGACTACGAAGACGCTGCTCAGGCCGCGGCCTGATGTCCGGCCCCGCACAGCCCCCCGTCCTGCTGGGGGTGAGCCTGAAGATGTACTTCGGCCACCACCAGACCCTCAACTGGGCGCGCAAGGTGGCCTCTCTGGCCCAGCGGCACCCGGCGGTCGCCTCCGGCGCCGCCCGCCTGTTCGTCCTCCCCGCCTTCCCGGCCATCGTCCCGGCGGCCGGCATCCTCACGCCGTACGGCATCGAGGTCGGCGCCCAGGACCTGGCCACCGAGGACTCGGGACCGTACACCGGCGAGGTCGGCGGCCCGTTCCTGAAGGAGATCGGCTGCCGGTACGCCGAGGTCGGCCACGCCGAGCGGCGCCGGCTGTACGGCGAGGGCGACACGGTCGTCGCCGCCAAGACCGCCGCCGCCCTGCGCAACGGACTCACCCCGGTCCTGTGCGTCGGCGAGCGCGACCAGGTCACGCCCCAGGAGGCGGCGGCCCGCACGGTCGCCGAGGCCGCGCGGCTGCTGCACGGCCTCGACGGCGGCGTGGTCCTCGCCTACGAGCCCCAGTGGGCCATCGGCGCCCCCGAACCGGCCGCCACCGAACACATCGCCACCGTCTGCGCGGCGCTGCGCGAGTGGCTGAACGGCCGCCCCCAGCACACCGGTTCGACCGTCATCTACGGCGGCAGCGCGGGCCCCGGCCTGCTCAGCCGCCTGGCCGGCACCGCGGAGGGCCTCTTCCTCGGCCGCTTCGCGCACGACCCGGCGAACGTCGAGGCGATCCTCGACGAGATCCGCACCCCCGTTGGAGCGTCGTGATGGCCTACGGCATCAGCACCTACGCCTACTTCTGGCGGATCTCCGCCCGCGCGCCGCACCCGATGACCCTCACCGAGATGCTGGCGGACACCGCCCGGCTCGGCGGCCGGGTCTTCCAGATCTGCGACTACGCGCCCGTCGAGTCCCTCGACGCCGCGCAGCTCGCCGACGTCCGCGCCACCGCCCGTGACCTGGGCATCGAGCTGGAACTCGGCACCCGAGGCGTCCGCCCCGGGCACCTGGCGAAGTACCTCGACCTGGCCGGCGAGCTGGGCGTCACCTTCGTCCGCTCCATGCTCAACACCGCCGACCACCGGCCCGCCCCGGACGAGGCCGTCGCCCTGCTCAAGGAGACCGTGCCGGCCTACGCCGCCGCCGGGGTGACCCTGGGCCTGGAGACCTACGAGCAGGTCGCCACCGACGACCTGGTGAGCGTCGTACGCGGTGTGGCCGACGAGCACCTCGGGATCGTCCTGGACCCGGGCAACAGCGTCGCCCGCCTGGAGCGCCCCGCCGACGTGGTGACCGCCACCGCGCCGTACGTGGTCAACATCCACGTCAAGGACTTCGCCTTCAGCCGCCGGGACGGCTGGGTCGGCTTCACCTACGCCGGCTGCCCGCTCGGCGAGGGCCTGCTCGACTACGCCGGCATGACCGCCGCCGTCCGCGCGGCCCGGGGGGACCGCCGTATCAACCAGATCGTGGAGCACTGGCTCCCGTGGCAGGACGACGGCTTCGACGCCACCGCCCGGCTCGAACACCAGTGGACGCAGCACAGCATCAACACCCTTCTGAGGAGCAAGTAATGGCCACCGAGATCCAGACCGATGTGACCACCGTCGCCGTCATCGGGGCCGCCGGCAAGATGGGCCAGCGCGTCTCCAACAACCTGGTCGAGAGCGACTTCCGGGTGCTCTTCAGTGAGGCGTCCCCCAAGGGCCAGGAGCTGATCCGGGGCCTGGGCCGGGAACTCACCGAGTCCGCCGACGCCGCGGCCCGGGCCGACGTCGTCATCCTCGCCGTGCCGGACGTCGTCCTCGGCAAGGTCTCCGCGGAACTCGTCCCGCTGATGAAGCCGGGCACCGTCGTCCTCACCCTCGACCCGGCCGCCGCCTACGCCGGCCTGCTCTTCGAACGCGAGGGGATCCACTACGCCTGCGCCCACCCCTGCCACCCGTCGGTGTTCCTGGAGCGCACCACCAAGGAGGAGTGGCAGGACACCTTCGGCGGCATCGCCGCCCCGCAGGAGGTCGTCGCCGCCTACGAGGGCGGCGACGAGGCCAAGCAGCAGCTGGCCGACTCCGTGATCCGCGTGATGTACGCGCCGGTCGTGGACGTGCACTGGGTCACCGTCAAGCAGCTCGCCGTCCTGGAGCCCACCCTGGTGGAGACCATCGCCTGCATGGTGGGCGCCCTGCTGACCGAGGCCCTGCACGAGACCGTGCACACCGTCGGCGTCCCGGAGAAGGCCGCCCGCGCCATGCTGCTCGGCCACACCCAGGTGGCCCTGGCCAACACCCTCAAGGGCTCCAACCCGTTCTCCGACGCCTGCCTGATCGCCATGGACTACGGCCGCGAGTCCATCGTGCGCGAGGACTGGAAGAAGGTCTTCGACGACGCGGAGCTGGACAAGGTGATCACGCGCATGCTGAAGATCAAGGAGATCAAGCGCTGACGACCCGTCGCCGGCCGCGCACACGGCCCGGCCCCGCCGCCCACGGGGGACGGCGGGGCCGGGCCGTTGTCGTGCCGGGATCAGGCGGTGCGCTGCTTGCGGAACGCCCAGTCCATCCTGGGTTCCATCACACACCGGAAGACCCGCCGCACCGGCGCGGTGCACAGCAGCGTGACCACCACCGCGGCCACCACGCTGACGACGATCTCGCCGGCCGGCTCACCCGTCCACGCGGCGTGGCTCCAGTGCCAGTGGTTGGCGGCCTGGACGACGAAACCGTGCAGCAGATAGCCGTACAGCGTGCCCGAGCCCAGTGCCGTGAACCAGGTCCGGCGGCCCGGCACCCAGGCCAGGAAGCAGGCCACCAGGGTGAGCGAGCAGCCGAAGACGGCCAGCGTCATCAGCGGCCCGTACCAGGCGGCCACGTCCATCTGCTCGGCGCTCGCCCGGTGGAAGAACCACCCGTAGTCGAACCGGGGCACCAGCCAGTACGACAGCGCGATCGCGCAGCCGAAGACCGGTACGGCCGCGATCCGCGCCGCGCGGCGGCGCACCAGCCGGAAGTGCTCGGGCTCGAGACACAGACCGAGCACGAAGTACGGCAGGAACTGAAGCGCCCGTTGCAGATCGAGGTCGTCGCCGATGTCCGGCGAGAGCGTCGCCAGCATCGCGACGGCCAGCGCGATCGGCAGCGGCCACCGCACGGCGCGCCACAGCGGTGTGGTCAGCCGCCAGATGAACAGCGCCGCCAGGAACCAGGTCAGGTACAGCGGGTCGAGCAGACTGATCGCCCGGTCCGGTTCGCCGTCGCTCCACCGGGTGAAGAGGCTGTACGCCGTCTCGAAGACGACGTACGGCACGACGACCCCGGTGAACAGCCGCTGGATCCGCCCCGGGCTCGTGTCGAAGTTCCGGGAGAAGTACCCGGACACGACGATGAACGCCGGCATGTGGAAGGCGTAGACGACCGTGTAGAGGGCGGTGACGGCGCGGCTGCCGTCACGCAGCGGCTCCCAGGCGTGTCCCACCGCCACCAGCACGATCGCCAGGTACTTGGCGTTGTCGAAGAACGCGTCCCGCTGTCCGGCGGGCTTCGCTCCGGTGCTCGCGGCGGGGCGCGGTGCGGTTCCGGTGGCCTGCGCGGGGGATATGGCCTCCGTCACACCGCCCCCACCGCGTCACGGGAGCAACGCGAACCGGTGGTGACGCGTCTTACTGGAGTTGAGGGAGTGGCGAAGGCGATAGACATTCCGCGCGCCTTTCCATTTCCTGTGAACCCAAACCTCCTTGTGATGTTCGCTTCGCCGGGGGTTCAGCTCCGGTAGGTGCGGACGTAGTCGAAGTGTGCGGTGGCACCGGCGGTGTTCAGGGCGACCAGGCCGATGCGCAGCGCCGGTTCGGCGGGCAGCGTCCAGGTCCCGGTCCAGGTCCAGTGCACACCGTCGGTGCTGGTGGCCGCCCGGACCTCGTGTTCGTTCCCCGCGCTGTCGGCGTGGTACGCCAGCCGCAGCCACAGGGTCTCGGCCGCCGCACCGCCGAACATCGGCCCGTACGCCACCGGCGTCGGCGGTGTGGTGGTGGGCCGGGCGCCCTCCTTGGCGAACTCGGTGACATGGGTCACCTCGCCGTCGGTGTGGCTGACCGGCAGGACCGCGTGCACCAGCTTGAAGTAGTGGTCGTCGTCGCCGTACAGCACCAGTCCCGCCTGCTGGTTGCCCGGTCCCGAGGCCAGCCGCAGCTTGGTCTCGACGATGAAGTCGCCCTTGGGGGCGTCCCGGGTGAGCACCGAGGCGGTGTTGGTGGCGAGGTGCAGTTCGGCGGCCTGCGTCGGCCAGGACAGCACGCCGTCGCCGGTGCCCGCCCCGGCGGCCGGGCCCCGCACCCAGCTCCAGCCGGCGGCGAGGGCGGTGCCGTCGAACTCGTCGCCGTAGCCGGACAGCAGCCGTCCCGGACGCGGCTCGGCGACCCGCCGGGTGACCGGTGTGTACAGCCGCACGGCACCCACGTTGTCCGCCTGCGCCCCGGCCCCGCGCGCCGCGATGCCGACCTTCCCGGCCTGTACGGCGGCGGCGGGCACGGTACGCCGCTGGGTGGCCAGCGCGTCGCGCAGCCGGTCCGAGCCGACCTCCACGGTGAGCTGCCGGCCGCGCAGTTCGGCGCTCACGTGGTGCCAGGTGTCCCACGCGAAGTCCGCGGGCAGCCTCGTGACCTGCTCGCCGCGGCTCACCCCGGCCACCCGGACATCGGTGACCAGCGCGCCCCGGTCCCGGTCGAGCCGGGCGACCACATGGTCACCGGCATCCCGATAGGCCAGGAGCAGGCCCGCGCCGCCGCCCGCCGAGGTGACCCGCAGATCGGCCTCGGCGCGCACCTTCGCGGGCGCCGTGTCCGACGACACCAGGTGGGCCGGGGCGGCCCCGGAGTGGGTCACGTACCCGCCCGCGTCCGGTTCGCTCGCCGTGGCCCAGCCCGCCGCACCCGCGCCGCGGGCCCGCCAGCCGGACAGCGAGCCGTCGTTGAAGTCGCCGCCGGCCTCCCAGGTGCTGACCGGGGCCTGCTCGGCGCCGGTCGAGGGCCCGGCGCCGGCCCGCACCACCGGCCAGCCGTCGATCCAGTCCAGCCGGTCGATCAGCATCGGACGACGGCTGAGCGTGCGGTCGATGCCGGGGACCGGGTCCAGGTCGGGGTCGTCGGCGGGGATCGCGTGGTACACGAGCCAGTCCTGCCCGGACAGGTCGGTCTGGAGGGAGTTGTGGCCGGTGCCGATCCACCCGTCGCCGCCGGCGCCGACGACCACCCCGCCCTTGCTGGTGGCCGCCATCAGGTCGACACCCTGGTCGTCGGTGAAGGGACCGGTCGGGCTGGTGGCGCGGCCCACCTTGACCTGGTAGCCGCTGTAGGCGCCGTCGCAGCAGCCCGCGTCGGAGTAGAAGAGGTAGTAGAAGCCGTCGCGGCGGACCACGAAGCCGCCCTCCACGCGGCGGCCCTGGGCGACCTCGGTGACCGTGCCCACCGTCCGGGTGCGCTCGGCGTTCATCCGCGCGACGCAG
This sequence comes from Streptomyces sp. JW3, assembly GCF_052216785.1. NCBI lineage: Bacteria > Bacillati > Actinomycetota > Actinomycetes > Kitasatosporales > Streptomycetaceae > Streptomyces > Streptomyces sp. JW3. The sequence goes on from NZ_JBQOUX010000047.1 coordinate 24,653, forward strand.
ATGGTGTCGTAACTGCCCCAGTACAGGTATGTCTGCCCGCCCTCGTCGGTGAACCGGGCCTGGTCGATGTCGCCGGTCGCGCAGCCGCTGTCACTGTCCAGCACCGCGCCCCGGTCGGTCCACGGCCCGGTCGGTGTCGGGGCGGTCGCCACCCCTACGGTGTCCTTGTCGGGCACCGAGTAGTAGAGGCTGTAGTGCCCGTCGGTGTAGCGGATGTCGGGCGCCCACAGCCGTGAACCGCCGTGCCAGGCGGGCTGGGTGGCCGGGGTGAACACCTCCCCGGCGTACTCCCAGTGCGTCAGGTCGGCGGACTTCAGGATCGGCAGCGTCCGCTCGCCGGTCTCGCCCCGGCTCTGGAAGACCGGGTTCTGGGTGCCGTAGGCGTACCAGTAGCCGTCCTTGCCGCGGATCACGGCCGGGTCGGGGAAGGTGTCGACGGCGTCGGCGGTCACCGGGTTGGTGTACGTCGTCGGGGGTGCGGTGGTCGCCGCGTGGCCGGTGGCCGGCAGGGCGGCGAGGAGCAGGGCCGCGAGGACCGCGGCCGTACGGCCGGTTCTTCGGGTCATGGTGTCTACCGGGCCTTCCTACTCGAAGGAACTCAGCGTCGGGTCGTAGTCCGAGGCGCCGATGTCGTACATCGGGGTCATCCAGTGGTAGAAGTTGTCGCCGCGGTCGCGCAGCAGGTCGTACAGGCGGCGCATCATGCGGCGCCGCACATCGGCCAGCTCGGGGTGTTCGTAGCGGTTGGCCAGTTCGTGCGGGTCGGCGTGCAGGTCGTACAGCTCGTTGACCGACTCCGGGTTGACGACCAGCTTGTAGCGGTCCTCGCGCAGCATCCGCTGCGGGTAGGGGAAGTGGTGGCCGTGGAACTCGGCCAGCAACTCGCCCGGCCAGTCCGGGTGTTCGCCGCGCACCAGGGGCAGCAGGCTGCGGCTGTCGGTGGCGGGGGAGGGGTCGGCGCCGGCCAGCTCCAGGATGGTGGCGGTGCAGTCGGTCAGGGACACGAACTCGTCCCTGACCCGCGGCCGCTGGCCGGGCACCCGGATGATGCCGGGGATGCGGTAGATGTCCTCGTACATCGCCGGGCCCTTGTCGTGCAGCCGGTGGGCGCCGGTGAACTCGCCGTGGTCGGCGGTGAAGAAGACGGCGGTGTCGTCGGTGTGGCCGAGTTCGTCGAGGCGGGTGAGGATGCGGCCGATCTGTTCGTCGATGAGGGTGACGTAACCCCAGTAGACGGCGATCAGTTTGCGGGTGACCTCGATCGGCATGGTGTCGAAGGTCCAGTGCGCGCTGTAGTTGCGCTGCACGGGCGGTTTGCCCTCGAAGGTCTCCGCGATGGACGGCGGCAGCTCCACCAGCTCCGGGTCGTACATGTCGTAGTACGCGTCCGGGAGCAGGTAGGGCAGGTGCGGTCCGAAGAAGTGGGTGGCCAGGTAGAAGGGGCGGCCGTCGGCGGCGTACTTGTCCAGTTGCTCGATGGCGCGGGTGGCGAGGTAGTGCTCGAAGGTGGCCTCCACCGGCTGCTGGAGGCGGGCGGCGAGCAGGTTGCCCGGGTTGCCGTTCGGGGTGGTGCCGCGCACCAGGTCGGTGATGCGGTACGGCGGCAGCCCGCGTTCCGCGAGGTAGGCGAGGTAGTCGGGGTGGTCGACGGGGTTGTGCCAGCCGGGCAGGTCGGGGCCGTCGAAGCCGTAGGAGGCCGCGTTGCGATGAGTCCCGCCGTGCCACTTGCCGACCAGGCCCAGCTGGTAGTCGCGTTCGGCGAGCGCGGCCGGGAAGGTGAAGGCGTCCTCGCGCAGGTCCTCCAGGTAGCCGACGTTGCGTTCGTAGTTGGCGAGCAGGCGGTGCCGGAACGGGGCCTGGCCGGTGAGCAGGCTGGCGCGGGCCGGGGTGCAGATGGCGGTCGGGGTGTAGAAGCGGTCGAAGCGGGTGCCGGTGGCGGCCAGCCGGTCCAGGTTCGGGGTGGCGACGTGCGGGTTGCCGTAACAGCCCAGGGTGTCGACCCGGTGCTGGTCGGTCATCAGGAACAGGAGGTTCACGCGCCCGCCTTGGTGTAGAGGTCGGCGGTGTAGAAGGAGTCCGCGGCCGGGGCCTTCTTCAACTGGCCGGTCTTGACGAAGAAGTCGCTCATGCCGTCCAGCCACTCACCGACCGTGCCGTCCTTGGTCTTGGCGACCAGGTCGGCGGTGGTCATGGTCTCCACGTTGGCGGCGTCCGCCTTCACCTTGTCCTCGGAGACCTTGAGCAGCTTCGCGGCCAGCGCGATCGACTCGTCCTTGTGCGCGGCCCGCCAGTCGTTGGCCTCCTGGAGCACCTTGATGACCTTCTCGTTGGTGGCGTCACTGACCTTGTTGCCCGCGACGAACGCGGTCGGGAAGCTGCCGCCGATCTCCTTGGTGCCGGCCACCTCGACCAGGTCCGGCACCTTCTCCTTGATGGTCGGGATCAGCGGGTACCAGATGCCGGCCCCGTCGATCTGCCCGGACGCGAACGCGGTGACGATCGTCGTCGCGTCCATCACCACCTTGTTGATGTCGTCCATCGTCATACCGGCCTGCTGCAAGGCCAGGTTCAGCACCATCTCGCCGGACGTGCCCTCGGGGACGCCGACCTTCTTGCCCTTCAGGCCCTTGACGGAGGTGATGCCGGGCTGGGCGATGACCCGGTCGGCGTAGGTGAGGGTGTTGATCGCGACGATCTTCGACTTGCCGGACGCGGGCAGCCACATGGCGCCGGGGCCGATGTAGCCGTAGTCGAGGTTGCCGGTGCCGAGCGCCTGGATCTGGATCGGGCCGTTGACGAAGACCTTGTACGAGGCGGAGACGCCGTGCTTCTTCCACAGGCCCTGGTCGTCGGCGATGGCCAGCAGGCTCGCGCCGTTGTAGTCGGCGATGTAACCGAACCGGACACTGGAGCCGTCACCGCTGCCGCCGTCCGAGGAGCCGCAGGACGCGACGGAGAGGGAGAGGCCGGTGACGGAGAGTGCTGACAGAAAACCGCGTCGGGACATGCTCATGACAGGGAGGTCCTTAAGGGGTGCGGGTCGTGGTGGTGAGGCGAGGGCGGGTCAGGCGGCCGGGGTCTGGTGGTAGACCGAGTGCCAGACGTCGTTGCGGATGCGGGCGAACTCCGGCGACAGCCGCAGTTCCTCGGTCCGCGGATACGGCAGGTCCACGTCGATGATCCGGTGGACGCGGCCCGGCCGGGCGGCCATCACGATCACCCGGCGGGCCAGGTAGACCGCCTCGTCGACATCGTGCGTGATGAACATGACCGTGCGCTTGTCCCGGGTCCAGGTCTCCAGCAGCTGGTCCTGGAGCTGCACCCGGGTCAGCGCGTCGAGCGCCCCGAACGGCTCGTCCATCAGCAGCACTTCGGGGTCGACGGCGTAGGCCCGGGCGATCGCGCAGCGCTGCTTCATGCCGCCGGACAGGGTCTTGGGCAGCGCGTCGGCGAAGTCGGAGAGCCCGACCAGGCCGATGGCCCGCTCGGCCCGCCGCCGGCGCTCGTCGGCGGGCAGCGCGGCGAGCTTCAGCCCGAACTCGACGTTGCCGCGCACGGTCAGCCAGGGGAACAGCGCGTACTGCTGGAAGATGACACCGCGCTCGGGTCCGGGCCCGGTGACGTGCGCGCCGTCCACCAGCACCTCGCCCGCCGTCGGCTCCAGCAGCCCCGCGGCCAGGTTGAGCAGCGTCGACTTGCCGCAGCCCGAGGGGCCGACGACGGTCACGAACTCCTGGTCGCCGATGTCCAGCGACACCCCGTTCAGCGCGGTGAAGTCGCCGCCCTTCACGGGGAACCTGCTCACCACGTCACGGAAGGAGATCTTCGCGGCGGTCTTCGTCCCAGGGGTGTCCAGGGAGGTGTGCACGGGGGTGTTCATCGTCGCTCCTGCCATCCGGTCAGACGTCGTTCGGCGAGCAGCAGCAGCCGGTCCATCAGCAGTCCGATCACCCCGATGGTGATCAGCCCCACGAAGATGGTGGGAATGTCGTAGTAGGTCTGGGCGTGCATCATCTCGTAACCCAAACCCTTGTCCGCCGCGATGAGTTCGGCCGCCACCACGGTCCCCCAGGCGGCGCCGAGCCCGATCCGCATGCCGACCAGCAGGAACGGCGTCGCGGCCGGGATCACCACCTTGAGGAACACCACCCGGTCCGGGGCGCCGAGCACCCGGGCGGCGTTGATGAGCGTGCGGTCCACCCCGACCACGCCCTGGAAGGCGGCCACCACACTGGACAGGAAGGCCGCCAGGAAGATGACGAAGACCTTCGGCGTCTCACCGATGCCCATCAGCACGATGGCCAGCGGGATGATGGCCAGCGGCGGCACGGTCCGGAAGAACTGCACATACGGCTCCAGCAGACCGCGCGCCACCGGGTACCAGCCCATCACGAACCCGACCGGCACGGCCAGCGCGGTGCCGAGGGCGAACCCCAGGAACACCCGGCGCAGACTGGCCAGCGCGTCCGTCAGCAGGGTGCCGTCCTGGACGAGTTCCACGGCCCGGGAGCCCACCGAGAGCGGTCCGGGGACGTCCACCAGCTGGGTCGCGGCGGCGATCGCCCACACGGCGACGCCGGCCAGCAGCGCGACGAGGTTGAGCAGCAGCACGGGCGGGGTGCGCCGGCCCCGGCGGGGCGCGGACGCGGCGGGTGTCTTGTCGGGTGCGGTGATCACAGCCATGGCGGCCTCTGCGAGGACGGCCGCTGCGGCCGCTGGGGCCGCTGGGGGGTCGGAGGGTTCACGTTCACTCCAGGGAGTCCGGCGCGGGATAGTGGGTGAGCAGGGGCGATTCATGCAGGACGAGCGCGATGGCACCGAGCGCGCCGGCCGCCTCGCCGAGGGTCGCGGACCGCAGGTCGGCTCTGGCCCGCGAGATCGGCATGAGGTGTGCGCGCAGCGCCTTCTCGACGGAGCGGAAGAGCACCGGACCGGCCTCGGCGAGTTCCCCGCCGAGCACCGTCACCTCCGGACCGACCGCGTTGTACACCGAGGCGAGCACCGTGCCGACCCGGGTGCCGACCGACTCCAGTACGCCGACGGCGGCCGGATCGTCGGGCAGCGCCGCCAGGAAGGCGGCCAGATCCGCCGCGCCGCCGTGGGCTTCGAGGACCGCGCCGATCGACGCGACCGTCTCCAGGCACCCGTCCTTGCCGCACGAACATCGGCGCCCGCCCGGCTCGGCCGTGATGTGGCCGAACTCGCCGGACAGCCCGTGCGCCCCGCGGTGCAGGGTGCCGCCGGTCACCAGCCCGCCGCCGACCCCGTACGACAGCCGCAGGTACAGCACGTCCCGCACCCCGGCCGCCGCGCCCCACGTCGCCTCGGCCAGCGCGGCCAGCCGGGTGTTGTTGTCGACGAGCACGGGAGCGCCGAAGCGTTTGCGCAGCAGCACCGGGAGGTCGGCGCGGGTGGGGGCGGGGGAGGGCTTCGGGTGCCTGGCGCCCTCGGTGTCCTCGGCGGCGGCCGACAGGTCGTCCACCGGGCCGACCACACCGACGCCCACGCCGCTGAGCACGCCGAGCCGCAGCGACCCGCCGGCCAGCCGGGCGACCAGCCGCTCGGCCAGATCGGCCCGCGCCTCCCAGCCGAGGTCGGCGGAGTGCGCCTCACTGACCGAACCGATCACCTCGTGCGCCACGTTGACCGCGGCCACGTGCACCGCGCGCCGGGCGAAGTCGACCCCGATCACCTGACCGGCCTCGGGGTGCAGGCTCAGCGTCTCCACCGGGCGGCCCCGCCGGCGCTCGGCGGGCGCGGGCGCCGTGGCGACCACGGCGCCCCCGTCCATCAGGGCGACGACGATGTCGTACAGCGTGGTGCGGGACAGGCCGCTGAGCCTGCCCAACTCGGCGCGGCTGAGCGGGCCGTGCGTGCGCAGCAGTCTGAGGACGAGCTCCTCGTGCCCGCGCCGCAGCCGTGCGAGGGGGCCCTGGTGGTCGGATGCCATGCCGTCAGGATGGGGACGCCAGGCTTTAACGTCAACAGCCCGGAAAAAATCCGTGGTGATCCTTCATGGGGCCGCAACGGGCCGCAATACGCCGCAATGTTCCGCAACGAACCGCAACGAACCGCAAGGAACAGCAAGGAACAGCAAGGAACCGCGGCGGTGTGTTCAGGCGTCCCGTACGCAGCGGAAGCCGAGGTTGCCCGTGCTGCTGTCCGGGGTGTTGGCGGTGCGCGCCGCGACCCGGTAGCGGTTGCAGTACGAGTGGTGGCACAGATACGAACCGCCCCGCATCACCCGCGAGGTGCCCCGCGCCGGGCCCCTGGGATCGGTGCGCGGGCGGGTGGTGTGCTCGGTGCCCCAGTGGTCCGCGCACCACTCCCAGACGTTCCCGGCCACGTGGTACAGCCCGTAGCCGTTGGGCGGGTAGGCGGCCACCGGCGCGGTGCCCCGGTAGCCGTCCTCCGCCGTGTTCTTGGTGGGGAAGTGGCCCTGCCAGATGTTGCAGCGGTGCTCCCCGCCCGGGGTCAGTTCGTCGCCCCACGGGTAGCGGGCCTGCTCGAGGCCGCCCCGGGCGGCGTACTCCCACTCCGCCTCGGTGGGCAGCCGCAGCCCCGACCAGCGGGCGAAGACGGCCGCGTCGTTCCAGGAGACGTGCACCACGGGGTGGTCGGCGCGGTCGGCGACGTCGCTGCCCGGTCCTTCGGGGGCGCGCCAGTGGGCCCCCTCGACCCCGCACCACCACGGGGTCCCCGGCGGCCGGGCCGCGCCGCGCCGCAGGGCCGCGGGGAGGAACCCGGCGAACACGTAGGACCAGCCGAACCGTTCGGCCTCGGTGACATGGCCGGTGGCGTCGACGAAGCGGGCGAAGCGCTCGTTGGTCACCGCGTGGACGTCGATCCAGAACGGCGACACGGTCACCTCGCGCACGGGACCTTCCCCGTCCGCCGGGAACCCGTCCTTGTCGTCGGTCCCCATGAGGAACGGGCCGCCGTCGAGACGGACCATGCCTTCGGGGTGCTCGGGGTGGTGCTCTGTGCGGTCGGGAACCGTGCGGACCTCGGTCGTCGTCGGCCCGGGGGAGAGACTCACGGCGCGCGGACCGGCCGGCGGTGCGCAGCAGCTTCCCGGCTCCGTCTCGGACCCTGCCACATGACCTCCCGCCTCGGACCGATGCATGCCCCGAGGCTACGACACGGAAGGTGAGGCTCCGGTGGGGGCTTCGGGCTCATCGGGGCCGGCTGGGCTGTCGGGGCCGGCGGGGCGGTCCGGGGCGGGCCGCAGCCGTTCCGCCGCGTGCGCGGGCTGGATCCGCAGCCCCGGCCTGCGGCGGTGCACGGTCAGATAGGTCAGCCCGTCCGCGCCCGCCGCGAGGCCGCGCACCGCGCCGTGCGGCAGCCAGGTCAGGCCGCCCACCCGCAACGGGCCCGGGCCGTCCCCGCCCAGCAGGGTGCCGTCGCCGCCCAGGACCAGCAGCAGCACATCGAGGTCCGGTTCGGTGTGCGGGGCGACGCGGGCGCCCGGCGGGAGGCGGACCACGTTGGCGTCGAGCTGCCGGCCGGTCTCCGCGAGTTTCCACAGCGCGCCGGCCGGGGCGTCGGCCGGCGCCGCGAGCGCGGCGGTGTCGCACAGGAACCGGGGGAGGGGTGCGCCCTCGCCGTCCTCCGTCGTCATGTTCCTCACCGTCTCCTCTCCGGCCACCGCGGTCTCCTCTCCGGCCGCCGTGACGCACCGCACAAGACCAGACCGCTCCCTAAAGGCGAATGCTACATGCGTATTTGCTAGCCTCCGAAACGTGCGGCTGACCAAATTCACCGACCTGGCCCTGCGTTCCGTGATGCGCCTGGCGGTGGTACGAGACGGGGACGACCCGCTGACCACGCGCGAGGTGGCGGACGCCATGGGCGTGCCCTACACCCACGCGGCCAAGGCCGTCACGCGACTCCAGCACCTCGGTGTCGTGCAGGCCCGGCGCGGCCGTGGCGGCGGACTGGCGCTGACCGGACTCGGGCGGCGGTCCTCGGTGGGCTGGCTGGTCAGGGAGCTGGAGGGGGAGGGCGAGGTCGTCGAGTGCGAGGGCGAGGTGCCGTGCCCGCTGCGGGCCGCGTGCCGGCTGCGAGGTGCGCTGCGCGCCGCGCAGGAGGCGTTCTACGCCGCCCTCGACCCGCTGACCGTCGCCGACCTGGTGGCCTCGCCGGCCGGTCCGGTCCTGATCGGCCTGACGGAACGCCCCTCTCTCTGAGCCGCCCCTTGGCAGTGGGCCCGTCCCGCATCGCGCCGCGTCCGATAAAACACGAAGATCATCTACCAATTAAGAAACTCAAGAGGAGTCGTTGTGCTCTCCGAACAGTCCGTCCCGGTGATCCGGGCCACCCTCCCCGCGGTCGGCGCCGCCATCGACGACATCACCCGGCTCTTCTACCGCAAGCTGTTCGCCGCCCACCCGGAACTGCTGACGGACCTCTTCAACCGGGGCAACCAGGCCAATGGCGAGCAGCAGCGGGCCCTGGCCGGATCCATCGCCGCGTTCGCCGGGATGCTCCTGGAACGCCCCGCCGACCGTCCGGACGCCCTGCTGTCCAGGATCGCGCACAAACACGCCTCCCTCGGCATCACCGCCGACCAGTACAAGATCGTCCACCGTCATCTGTTCGAGGCGATCGCGGAGGTGCTCGGCGACGCCGTCACCCCCGAGGTCGGCGCGGCGTGGGACGAGGTCTACTGGCTGATGGCCAACGCCCTGATCGCCGTCGAGGCCCGGCTCTACCAGGAGGCCGAGGTGGCCGCGGGCGACGTCCGGCGGCCCATGGAGATCGTGGCCCGCCACGAGGAGACCCCCGACGCCGTCTCCTTCCTGCTGCGCCCCGCCGACGGCAGCCCGCCGCGGCCCTTCCGGCCGGGCCAGTACGTCAGCGTGCGGACCGAACTGCCGGACGGCGCCCGGCAGATACGCCAGTACAGCCTCTCCACCGCCCCCGGCCGGCCCGAGTGGCGCATCACCGTCAAGCGGGTGCGGGGCGCCGGGGGACCGGACGGCGAGGTCTCCTCCTGGCTGCACGCGCAGGCCCGTACCGGCGACGTCCTGACGGTGTCCGCGCCCTTCGGCGACCTGTCCCTGGAGCAGGGCGACGGGCCGCTGCTGCTGGTCTCCGCCGGCATCGGCGGCACGCCCATGGTGAGCATGCTGGACCACCTCGTCACCACCGGCTCGACCCGCCCGGTCACCGTGCTGCACGCCGACCGCACCCCGGCCGACCACGCCCACCGCGCCGAACAGCTCGCCCTTGTGCGGGCCCTGCCGGACGTCCGGCTGCACCTGTTCTACGAGGAGCCCGGCGACCCGGCCCCGGAGTCCGCGACGGCCGGCCGGGCCGACCTCGGCGCCGTCGAACTGACCCCGGGGCTCACCGCCTACCTGTGCGGACCGGTGCCGTTCATGCGGGCCGTCCGCGGCGACCTGCTGCGCCGCGGAGTGCCCGCCGAGGCGATCCACTACGAGGTCTTCGGCCCCGACCTGTGGCTGGGACAGCAGGAGGGGCCGGCGGCGGCGTAGCGCTCGGCGCCGGGTATCGGGCGCGGTGGCCGTCGGTCAGCTAAGGGCGCGCGTATCCGGACCGGCCGGACCACGCCGCCCAGCGGCCCTCGCGCCGGGCCACCGTGATGTCCCGTCCGAAGCAGGCGGTGAGCCGGTCGTCGGTCAGCACCTCCGTCACGGGCCCGCGGGCCAGGACGCGGCCCTCCCGCAGCAGGAGGGCGTGTCCGACGACCGGGGACAGCTCCTCCAGGTGGTGCGTCACCGTCACGGTGGCCAGCCGCGGGCGGCCCTCCGCCAACTGGTGCAGGGCCTCGATGAGGTCCTCACGAGAGGGCAGGTCCAGGGCGTTGAACGGCTCGTCCAGGAGCAGCAGGGCCGGGTCGGCCATCAGCGCCCGCGCGATCAGTACCCGGGCCCGCTGACCGCCCGACAGCACCCCGTAGGGACGGTCGGCCAGTTCCTTGATGCCCATCTCGGCCAGCAGTTCCCGGGCCCGCTGCCGGACCTCGTCGTCGTACATCCGCCACAGCGGCTGCACGGTGCCGGTGTGGCCGGTCAGGACGACGGCGTGCGCGCTGAGGTTCTCCGGCACCCGCTGCGCGGAGGAGACATGGCCGATACGGGCGCGCAGCTCGCGGACGTCCACCCGGCCGAGCCGGGCGCCCAGCACCTCGACGCTGCCGGTCGTGGGGTGCATCAGCGCGCCCAGCAGGCGCAGCAGGGTGGTCTTGCCGGCGCCGTTGGCTCCGAGCAGGGCCCAGTGCTCCCCGGCCCGCACGGACCAGTCGATGCCGTCCAGGATCACCTGGTCGGTCGTGAAACGGCGGACACCGACGTCCTGGAGCAGGACGACGGCCGTGTCCTGGCCGTCCACCGTGTGCTCGGCTGTCTCCCCGGTCATGTGTGCGCTCCTCTCCGCCACGGACTGCGCCGTCCGTCGGCACACGGTAGGTGTAAACGCCATGCTGTCGCCGGGGTGTCCGAGTCCTGGACGGGTGCTGCCAGTCGCGGAAAGATGTAGTACGGCGTGCGCCGGTGTGCGGTCCGGTGGAGCCTGGTGACCGTGGAACGCAGGAGCGCGCGCCGCACCGACGGCGCGGACGAGGAGACCGACGCGGCGCTCGACGCGCTGTACACCACGCCGCCGCCGCACTTCGTCACCCGCCGCACGGAACTGGCCGCCGAGGCCGGGAAGACGGGCCGCGGCGAGGGCGTCCGTCTGATCAAGGCCGCCCGCCGCCCCACGCTGGCGGCCTGGGCGGCCAACCTCCTGCTGCGCTCCCGGCCGCAGGAGTCCGCGAAGCTGCTCGAACTGGGCCGCGCACTGCGGGAGGCGTACCGCACCCTGGACGCCGCCGAGCTGAAGTCGCTGGCCGCGCAGCGGCGCCTGGTCGCCGCGCTGACCCGGCAGGCCGCCGACCTGGCGGACGCCGCCGGGTATCCGCTCTCCGGCGCGGTCCGGCGGGAGGTCGAGTCGACCCTCGGCGCGGTACTGGCCGACCAGGAGGCCGCCGACCGCTGGGCCACCGGCCGTCTGCACACCGCCCTCACCCCGCCGTCGGCGTTCCCCTCCGGCGAAGCGGCCGCACCGGCACCGGAGCGGCCCCCGGCCAAACGGAAGCGGGTCAGCCGTGGCGAGGGAACCGAAGGGCGGCGGCGGACCGGGGACCGCACGGCTGACCGGCGAGACAAGGCCGGAGCCACGGCCGAGAACCAGTCAGGCGAACTGGACGAACTGGATGAACTGGCCGAACGGCGACGGGTACGGCAGGAGCGGCTCACCCGGGCCCGGGAGGCGGCCGAGGCGGCGGCCCGGCAGCTGTCCGCCGCGCGCACCGAGGCGACGGCGGCGGACGCCGGTCTGGAGGGGGCCCGCCAGCTGCGTGAGGAGGCCCGGGAGCAGGTGTCCGCGGCGGAACAGCGGCTGACCGAGGCCCGCGCCGAGGCCCGGCGGGCCGGCCGGGAACAGCGCGAGGCCGAGGAACGGCACCGCGCGGCGGCACACGCGCTGACCACGGCCGAACGTGCGGCCCGCGAGACCGACCGGGCCCTGCGCCGACTGGACCCACGCGGCGGTTAGGCCGCCGCCGCGCTGGCCGGACCCGTGGCCCGTCCGGCGGGCCGCGTAGGATCGTCCGGTTCCCGTGAGTCCCGTGAGCCCCGTACGCCTCTGACCGTCAAGGAGTCACCCCGGTGCCCGCCGTCCTGCCGCCGCCCCGAACCGGCTCCCGTCTGCTGGACTGGGAGCACCTGGTCCGCGTGGAGGACGGCGAACGCCTGCACGCGCTGCTCTGGCGGGCCGGTCCGGGCTGGCGGATGGTCGCCAGCGCCGTCCTGGGCGGCGGGATCGCCGAGCGGACCTGGGTGCTCAACGCCCAGGTGGCGCACGGCTACCGCCGCACCGACCCCGCCCGGCACCTGGCCGGCCTGGCCCGCGCGGCCGGGGCCACTGGGCCGGGCGTCGGCCTGATGACGGCCGCCGAGGTCAGCGACCCGGGGCAGGCCCACGACGAGGGTGCGGAGGCCGTGGCGACGGCGGGCGTCTCAGTGCGCGGCTGGGCGGCGTCCCCCGCGCGGGGGAGTGCCGGAGCCGCCCCGCCGGGGACGATCAACATCGTCGCCGCCGTGCCGGTCCCGTTGACCGACGCGGCGCTGGTCAACGCGGTGATGACGGTCACCGAGGCCAAGGTCCAGGCGCTGCTGGAGGCGGGACTCGACTGTTCCGACACCCCGACCGACGCCGTCTGCGTCGCGGCTCGCACGCCGCACGCCGGTGCCCCGGCCCACGCCTTCGCCGGCCCCCGCTCCGAATGGGGCGCCCGGCTGGCCCGGGCCGCCCACCACGCGGTCCGGTCCGCGCTGAGCGCCGGCCCGGAGACGTCCCGCCCCACGTCGTCCCGCCGGCCCTGAGCCCCGCGCCGCTTCGCCACCGACCACGCCACCCGCCGGGAGCGGCCGGCCAGTTCATTGTCAGTGCCTGTTGGTAGAACTGCCGGCAGATCGCCGTACCGCGTCCGCTCACACGTCAGGATCCGTCCGCATGCTCTTCAGCGACACTCTGCACGAGCTGTACCGCTTGTCCGTCGTCGACTTGACAGACACCCGGCGCGTCGACACGCGGCTCGTCGCCGCCGTGGGGGAGTGAAGGACATGTTCTCCTGGCGTCTTCTCCCCGACCGTCTTCTCCCCGACCGTCTTCCGCCCGACCGTCTCCCGTCCGGCCGCCTCCCCCGGCTCGCGGTCGTCGGCAATCCGGAGAACCGGCGGGTGACGCTGTTCGCCGCGGCGGTGGCCGAGGTTGGGCTGCCCGCACCGCGGGTCGTGTCCTGGGCGGAGGTGCTGCGCGCGGGCGGGGCCCGCTTCGCGCGGGACGAGATCGTCCGGATCGACTCGCCCGGCGAACATCCCGGCGTGGACCGCGAGTTGCGCGGCGTCGATGATCCGACCCGGGTCGAGGGCACCGGCCGCTGGTACACGCGCTTCCTGGCCGCCGTGCGCGGCCTGGAGGGCGGACAGCGACTCGACGACCCGGACGAACTGGCCGTCCTGTTCGACAAGCGCCGCTGCCACGCCGTCCTCGACGCGGCCGGTGTACCGGTGCCGTTCTCACCCACCTCCGCGGCACCCGCACCGGAGCCCCCCGCCGTCCACGGCTGGGACGACGTACGGAGGCTGATGCGGGCGCACCGGACGCCGCGGCTGTTCGTGAAGCTCGCGCACGGCTCGTCCGCGTCCGGTGTCCTGGCCGTGGCGGCATCGCCGCGGGGCCGGGTCCGCGCCACCACCTCGGTCGAACTCGCCCCGGACGGCAGACTGTTCAACTCCCTCAAGGTGCGGCGGTACGAACGGGAGGCCGACATCGCCGCCGTCGTCGACACCCTGGCCCCCGACGGACTGCACCTGGAGCAGTGGGTACCGAAGGCGTCTCAGGGCGGCCGGGCGGCCGACCTGCGGGTCGTCGTGATCGCCGGGCGGGCCACCCACGCGGTGGTCCGCACCAGCACCTCGCCCATGACGAACCTGCACCTCGGCGGCGCCCGCGGCGACCTCGACGCGGCCCGCGAGGCGGTCGAGGCGGCGGGCGGGTCCTGGGCCGAGGCGCTCGACGTGTGCGAACGCGCCGCGGCCTGCTTCCCCCGCACCCTCTGCGTCGGCGTCGACCTGCTGCCGGTCACCGGCTGGCGGCGGTTCGTGGTCTGCGAGGTCAACGCCTTCGGCGACCTGCTGCCCCGCCTGACCGGCCTGCCCGGCAGCGGCGCCGAGGGCCTGGACACCTACGCGGCCCAGGTGGCCGCCGTCCGGTACGGCGGCCCCGGCGCCGCACCGCGGACCGCCGCCCGCCCCACGGGACATCTCGCGCCTCCTCCCCCGCGGGCGACCGCCCCGCAGCACCCGCACGGAACGGACCAGCACCATGCCAGCGCCTGATCCAATGCCCCAGCCGCCCCAGCCGCCCCAGCCGCCCCAGCCGCCCCAGCCGCCCCACCCCGCCCCGGCCGAACCCGATATGAACGGCATCGTCGGCAGCCACGACCTGCTCCTCGTCACCCTCGACACCCTGCGCCACGACGTCGCCGCCGAACTCGCCGCGGCGGGCCGCATCCCGCACCTCGCCCGCCATCTGCCCGGCGGACGCTGGGAGCAGCGGCACGCCCCCGGCAGCTTCACCTACGCCTCCCACCAGGCGATCTTCGCCGGCTTCCTGCCCACCCCGGCCGCCCCCGGCCCGCATCCGCGCCTCTTCGCGGCGAGCTTCGCCGGCAGCGAGACCACCGCCGACCGCACCTGGGTCTACGACACCCCCGACCTCGTCTCCGGCCTGGCCGGAGCCGGTTACCACACGGTGTGCGTCGGGGGAGTGGGGTTCTTCAACAAGCGCGGCCCGCTGGGCTCGGTGCTGCCGGGCATGTTCCACGAGTCGCACTGGGAACCGGAGTTCGGCGTCACCTCACCCACCTCCTTCGAGCACCAGATCGCGTGCGCCGAGCAGGTGGTGCGCGGACTGCCGCGCGAACAGCGGCTGTTCCTCTTCGTCAACGTCTCCGCCCTGCACCAGCCCAACTGGTTCCACCTGCCCGGCGCCACCCGCGAGACCGGTGACACCCGCGAGACGCACGCCGCCGCCCTGGAGTACGTGGACCGGCACATCGGCCGCCTGTTCACCGCCGCGAGCAGCAGACGACCGTGCTTCGCCATCGTCTGCTCCGACCACGGCACGGCGTACGGCGACGACGGCTACACCGGCCACCGGCTCGGCCACGAGTCCGTGTGGACCGTGCCCTACGCCCACTTCGTCCTCGACCCGCGCCCTGCCGAACCTTCCCCCGCCGGAGCCCCCCGATGACCACCGCACCCGCTCTGCGGCCCCCCGGCCAGACCCCCGGCCCCTACCAGCACTACGTCTACGCCTACCCCCACAAAACCGCCTACCGGCGCCTGACCGACCGCCCGGAGCTGCGCTCCCTGTGGGCGGCCGAACCCAAGGACGCCCTCTCCCTCTACCTGCACATCCCGTTCTGCGAGATCCGCTGCGGCTTCTGCAACCTCTTCACCCGCGTCGGCGCCCCGGACGGCCTGACGACCGCCTATCTGGACGCCCTGGAACGCCAGGCCGGCGCGGTACGGGAGGCCCTCGGCGCGACCGCCGTCCGCTTCGCCACCGCGGCCTTCGGCGGCGGCACCCCCACCTTCCTTACCGCCACCGAACTCGAGCGCCTGTGCGACATCGCCGAACACCGCATGGGCGCCGACCTCACCGCCGTCCCGCTGTCGGTCGAGGCGTCGCCCGCCACCGCCACCGCCGGCCGGCTCGACGTCCTCGCCGCGCGCGGCACCACCCGGCTCAGCCTCGGCGTGCAGAGCTTCGACGACACCGAGGCCCGGGCCGCCGTACGCCCCCAGCGCCGCGCGGACGTCGAGGCCGCCCTCGGCCGGGTCCGGGACGCCCGCATACCCGTCCTCAACATCGACCTGATCTACGGCATCGACGGCCAGACCGAGCCGTCCTGGCTGCGCTCGCTGGACGCCGCGCTGGCCTGGCGGCCCGAGGAGCTGTACCTCTACCCCCTCTACATCCGCCCCCTGACCGGCCTCGGCCGCCGCGCGGACGGCACCGACCCGGCCTGGGACACGCAGCGCCTGCGGCTGTACCGGACCGGCCGCGACCACCTCCTCGCGCACGGCTACGTCCAGCAGTCCATGCGGATGTTCCGCCGCGCGGACGCCCCGCCGCAGGGCGCCGACGACTACGCCTGCCAGAGCGACGGCATGATCGGCCTCGGCTGCGGCGCCCGCTCCTACACCGCCGGGCTGCACTACTCCTTCGACTACGCGGTCGGCACCCACGAGATCCGCAGGATCATCGACGACTACGTCTCCCGTCCCGCCGCCGACTTCGGGCACGCCGAGTACGGCCGCCGGATCGACGCCGCCGAGTCCCGCCGCCGGCACCTGCTCCAGTCGCTGCTCCAGGCCGACGGCCTCGACGTCACCGACTACCGGGCCCGCTTCGGCCGCCGGCCCGAGGACGACTTCGCCGCCGAGCTGGCACGGTTCGCCGACCGCGGCTGGCTGACGGACGCCGCCGCCCACGGCACCGTCCTGCGGCTGACCCCGGAGGGCCTCGCGCACTCCGACGCGATCGGGCCCGAGCTGTTCTCCCCGGCGGTACGGGCCGCCATGGCCGCCTACCCGCGGAAGTGACCGCACACCATGGACCTGACCGTGCTCTACCGCGGGCCGCTCGCCTCCTGCGACTACGACTGCCCGTACTGCCCGTTCGCCAAGCGGCGCGACAGCCGCGAGCAGCTCCGCGCCGACCGGGCCGCCCTGGCGCGGTTCGCCGGATGGGCGGCGGCCGCCACCGACGACCGGCTCTCCCTCCTCTTCACCCCCTGGGGCGAGGGACTGGTCCGCTCCTGGTACCGCCGGACACTGACCGAGCTGTCGCACCTGCCGCACATCCGCCGGGTGGCGATCCAGACCAACCTCAGCTGCCGCACCGACTGGCTCGCCGACGCCGACCCCGCCACCCTCGCCCTGTGGTGCACGTACCACCCCGGCCAGACGCCGTACGACCGGTTCCTCGCCAAGTGCCGGGACCTGGCCGCCCGCGGGGTGCGGTACAGCGTCGGAGTGGTCGGTCTCCCCGCGCACCTCGACGCGGCCCGCCGGCTGCGCGCCGAGCTGCCCGACCACGTCTACCTGTGGATCAACGCCGCCGAGGGCCACAGCTACGACGACGCGCAGGCGGCGACCTGGACCGCGCTGGACCCGCTCTTCCCCTACAGCCGGCGCCCGCACACCAGCGCCGGTCTGCCCTGCCGCACCGGGGAGTCCGTGATCTCGGTCGACGGCGCCGGCACGGTCCGCCGCTGCCACTTCGTCCGCGCCGAACTGGGCAACCTGTACGACGGCTCCTACCGGCCGGCCCTGCGCCCCCGGCCCTGCCCGCTCGCCGTCTGCGACTGCCACATCGGCTACGTCCACCTGGAGACGCTGCCCCTCTACGACGTCTTCGCGGGCGGCGTGCTGGAACGCGTACCGGCCGTGCCCCGCCCGCACCCCCTCGGTCTCACCGCAGGTCGGTCAGTCGGTCCAGGGTCGTGCCGTCCGCCCAACGGCGCAGCAGCGCCCCGTCCATGAGCCGGACGCCGGTCCGCTGCCGGGCCCAGCGCACGTCCCGGCCGCTGAAGGTGCCGCGGTGCACGATCAGCAGGAGGGGCGGCTCGGCGTCCGCGCGGCGGGACCGGGCGAGCGGCGGGTCCTCGTCGGGCAGCGGCTCGGCGACCGGACGGAACGCCACCTCCAGCCGGTGGCCCCGGGGATGGCGGGCCCGCACCCGGGGCCGGACCCGCTCACCGGACGGCGGCCGGACCGACCAGCCGTCCCGGCGCAGCATGCGGGACACCGCCAGTGCCAGGCCCTCCGCGTCCAGGGCGGCGAGCTCCTCCGCCGTGTAGCGGCCGCGCCGGCGCCGGGCCGGCGGGCGCAGCCGTCCGACGGCGACCGGTACGGCGACCGCCAGGAGCGCCAGGCACGCCAACGGCACCACCAGACCGAGGGAACGGTAGCCCGCCGCGATCCCCGCGACCCCGGCGCACAGCACCAGGACCAGTCCGGTCAGCGCCGGCAGCACCTCCCGCAACTCCGGCCCGTGCCGCCCCTGGGCCCGCAACACCCGTACGGTTTCCCGCCGTCGGGCCCGGCGGGAGACGCGCCGGCCGGTCGTGCTGCGCCACATCGCCATCGGAGCCGCCCCCTTGCTCCCCGCCCGCGCGGACCTACCAGCCAGGCATACCCGGCCGGGACGGACGGTCCCCGGCGGGGCCCGGTTTCGGTCAGGTTTCGGCCGAAACAGTCGTGGGGGCGGGCGTTTGCGCGCGGAGCGAGGGGCAAACCGGAGTCCATGACTGAACCGAACAACGACACGAACCAGAAGCCCGACACCACATCCGACACCGCATCCGACGCCCGGCCCGGCAACAAGCCGGACAGCGCGAAGGCGACCGCCGCGGCCAAGGCGCGGCGTGGCGCGGACAAGGCGACCGCGCCCGCCGCACGGACCGCGAAGGACACCGCCGACAAGGCCGCCGGCAAGACCGGTGACGCCGCGTCAGCCGCGAGTTCCGGTGCGGAACGCGTGGCCGGTACGGCCACGGCCGCCGCCCAGAGCGCGGCCAAGGGCGTCGAGGCGGGCCGGCAGGCCGTCATAGCCACCACCGGCCAGGTCGCCGGGGTCGCCAAGACGGCCTGGACGGTCATCGCGCACCGCAAGATGATCGCCGCCGGCGTGGGCGCGGGCCTGACCGCGCTGACCGCCGCTTCCTACGCGGCCGGCCGCCGCTCGGCCCACCACACCCACGGTCCCGTCACCCGGCTCACCGGCGGGCGGATCTGACCCCCGGGCCGGCGGCACCCGCCACTCCCGGCGGAGCGGCGCCGCCCATCCCGCTGCCCACCGCACCGGTCACCCCACCGGCCGCTCCACCAGTCACCGCACCGACCGCTCCACCGCTCACCAGCCGCTCACCCGTCGCCCACCCACAACCTGGCCGGCCCCACCGTGAGCGTCCCGTCGCCCAGCGGCGTGCACCGCACCCCGCCCCCGCCGCGCAGCGCGCGTTGGGCGCCGGGGGCGACGGTGACGTCCATCCAGGCGCAGGGCCGGGCCGGACGGTTCACAGCGAACGGCACGGGTCCGCTGCCGCAGTCCAGGGTGACGGTGGCACCGACGAGGGAGTCGATGTCGACGCCCGCGAGCAGCACGTTGCGCCGGGTGTGGCGCAGGTCGACGGCCGGGGCGAGGTGCACCGGCAGGTGCTCCGCGGACATGATCGTGACCGAGGCGTCGCGGTGGGCGGCCCGCGCGTAGTAGCGGTCGCCGACCAGTCCCAGGCCGCGCCGCACCTTTACCCGCCGCACGCGTTCGTCGGCCGGGCCGGGCGCCGGTCCGTCCGCGGGGCGCCCGGCGAGCCGGTGCGCGGGTGACACCAGCAGTTGCCGCACCTCCACCTCGATCACACCCTCACCCTAATCCCGACGTGGAGAGTCCGAGGAGGCGCGGCATGGTTCGAAGGGCGGCTCGCGAGGGGCAGGTCGGGGCCGGTCCGGGAGGACGACGGGGGAAGATGGGGCCGCGAGCGAATGCCCGATTCGGTCGCCCGATTCGATGCGGAGGAGTGGGCGCATGCCACATGACCGAGCCGGTCAGCCGGCCGGACCCGAGGACCTGATCGACGTCGCCCGGCTGGTGACGGCGTACTACGCGCTGCACCCGGACCCGGCCGAGCCGGGCCAGCGGGTGGCGTTCGGCACGTCGGGACACCGCGGATCGTCGCTGAACACGGCGTTCAACGAGGACCACATCGCGGCGACCAGCCAGGCCATCTGCGAGTACCGCAAGGAGCGGGGCACCACCGGGCCGCTCTTCCTCGGCGCCGACACCCACGCGCTGTCCGAGCCGGCCCGGGTGACCGCCCTGGAGGTGTTCGCGGCCAACGACGTCACGGTGCTGATCGACGAGGCGGACGGCTACACCCCGACCCCGGCCGTCTCGCACGCGATCCTCACCCACAACCGGGGCCGCACCTCGGCCCTGGCCGACGGCGTGGTGGTCACCCCGTCGCACAACCCGCCGGCCGACGGCGGCTTCAAGTACAACCCGCCCAGCGGCGGCCCGGCCGGTTCGGACGCGACCTCCTGGATCCAGGACCGCGCCAACGACATCATCGCGGCCGGCCTGAAGGACGTACGCCGGGTGCCGTACGCCAAGGCGCTCGCCGCGCCCGGCACCGGCCGCTACGACTTCCTCGGCACGTACGTCGCCGACCTGCCCGCCGTCCTCGACCTGGCCGCGATCCGGTCCGCCGGGGTGCGGATCGGCGCCGACCCGCTGGGCGGGGCGTCCGTCGCGTACTGGGGCCGGATCGCCGAGCAGCACCGCCTGGACCTGACGGTGGTCAATCCGCTGGCCGACCCGACCTGGCGGTTCATGACGCTGGACTGGGACGGCAAGATCCGCATGGACTGCTCGTCGCCGCACGCGATGGCCTCGCTGATCGAGCGGCGCGACCGGTTCGACATCGCCACCGGCAACGACGCCGACGCCGACCGGCACGGCATCGTCACCCCGGACGCCGGCCTGATGAACCCCAACCACTACCTCGCCACCGCCATCTCCTACCTCTACGCCCACCGCGCCGACTGGCCCGCCGGGGCCGGCGTCGGCAAGACGCTGGTCTCCTCCGGCATGATCGACCGGGTCGCCGCCGATCTCGGCCGGCGGCTGGTCGAAGTACCGGTCGGTTTCAAGTGGTTCGTGGACGGACTGGTCGACGGCTCGCTCGGGTTCGGCGGCGAGGAGTCGGCGGGGGCGTCGTTCCTGCGCCGGGACGGTTCGGTGTGGACCACCGACAAGGACGGCATCATCCTGGCGCTGCTGGCCTCCGAGATCACCGCCGTCACCGGCCGGACGCCCTCGCAGCACTACGCCGCGCTCACCGAGCGGTTCGGCGAGCCCGCCTACGCCCGGATCGACGCACCGGCCACCCGCGAGGAGAAGGCCCGCCTGGCCAAGCTGTCCCCGGCGCAGGTCACCGCCGAGGCGCTGGCCGGCGAGCCGGTGACCTCGGTGCTCACCGAGGCGCCCGGCAACGGCGCGGCGATCGGCGGCATCAAGGTGTCCACCGAGAACGCCTGGTTCGCGGCCCGCCCCTCGGGCACCGAGGACGTCTACAAGATCTACGGGGAGTCCTTCCGCGGTCCGGACCACCTGAAGCAGGTCCAGGACGAGGCCAAGGACGTCGTCCTCGCCGCGCTGAGCGGCTGACCCCCGCGGCCGGGAAGCGCCGCCGACGGCAGCGGGAACGCCGTCGGCGGCGCCTTTCATTTCCGTTCATTGAACGATTCAATTCCCGTGCCGTCCTGGCCCCTTGATCTCTTCCTGTGTGAAGTCTTGACGCTCGTTGTGCTCCCACTTACCGTCTCGGGCGACGAACTTAAACGTTTCAAAGGTTGCGCTGTCCGTTCGAAGGAGCACGGCACATTGTCCGCACACCGCGCGTTCCCCGGGCCGTCCCGCCGTGGCGTGATCGCCGCCGCCTCGGCCGCCGCCGCCGTCACCGCCCTGCCGGCCCCCGCCACGGCGGCACCGGTCTCCGAGGCGGCCTCGCAATCCCCCGTCCAGGACCCCGCCCAGGGGCCCGTCCAGGGGCCCGCCCTCGCCCCCTTCGCGCTGTCCGAGGTCCGGCTCCTGGACAGCCCGTTCCTCGCCAACATGCGCCGCACCTGCGCGTACCTGCTCTTCGTCGACCTCGACCGGCTGCTGCACACCTTCCGCCTCAACGTCGGCCTGCCGTCCACGGCGGAGCCCTGCGGCGGCTGGGAAGCACCCGACGTCCAACTGCGCGGCCACACCACCGGCCACCTGCTCAGCGGCCTCGCCCAGGCGCACGCGGCCACCGGTGACGCCGCCTACGGCGACAAGGGCCGCGCCCTGGTGGCGGCGCTGGCGGACTGCCAGCGGGCCGCGCCGGCCGCCGGTTTCCACCGGGGCTACCTCTCCGCCTTCCCGGAGTCGGTCTTCGACCAGCTGGAGGCCGGCGGCAAGCCCTGGGCGCCGTACTACACCCTGCACAAGATCATGGCGGGGCTGCTCGACCAGTACCGGCTGAGCGGCAACAAGCAGGCGCTGACCGTCCTGCTGGAGATGGCCGGCTGGGCCGACGCCCGCACCGCGCCGCTGTCGCACGAGCGGATGCAGGCCGTGCTGAAGGTCGAGTTCGGCGGCATGAACGATGTCCTCACCCGGCTGTACCTGGAGACCGGCGACCCCGCCCAGCTGCGCACCGCCCGCCGCTTCGACCACGAGGAGCTGTACACGCCGCTGGCCGCCGGACGTGACGAACTGGCCGGTCGGCACGCCAACACCGAGATCGCCAAGATCGTCGGCACGGTGCCCAGTTACCAGGCGACGGGGGAGCAGCGCTACCTGACCATCGCCGACACCTTCTGGACCACCGTCGTGCGCCACCACTCGTACGCCATCGGCGGCAACTCGGACAAGGAACTCTTCGGCCCGCCCGGCGAGATCGTCAGCCGGCTCTCCGAGGTCACCTGCGAGAACTGCAACAGCTACAACATGCTGAAGCTGGGCCGGGAGCTGTTCCTGCACCGCCCGGAGCGCGCCGAGTACCTGGACCACTACGAGTGGACGCTGTACAACCAGCTGCTCGGCGAGCAGGACCCCGACTCCGCACACGGCTTCGTCACGTACTACACCGGACTGTGGGCCGGTTCGCGGCGCGAGCCCAAGGGTGGCCTCGGCGCCGCCCCGGGCAGCTACAGCGGCGACTACGACAACTTCTCCTGCGACCACGGCACCGGCCTGGAGACCCACACCAAGTTCGCCGACAGCGTCTACTTCCGCTCCCGCGCCGGACACCCCGCCGCGCTGTACGTCAACCTGTTCATCCCGTCCGAAGTGCGTTGGAAAGAAGTGGGAGTGACAGTTCGTCAGGAGACGGACTACCCCACCGCCGGACGGACCCGGCTGACCGTCACCGCCGGGCGGGCCCGGTTCGCGCTGCGGCTGCGGATACCCGGGTGGGTCGCCGACGCCGGCACCGCCCCCGTGCTGAAGGTCAACGGGCGTCAGGCCGGCACGCGGCTGCGTCCGGGCACGTACGCCTCGCTGGACCGGCACTGGCGCGCCGGCGACACCGTCGACCTGATCCTGCCGCGCGAGCCGGTCTGGACCCCGGCGCCGGACAATCCGCAGGTGACATCGTTGTCCTACGGGCCACTGGTGCTGGCGGGGGAGTACGGCGACGACACGCTGCCCACCCTGCCCACCATCCGCCCGCGCACCCTGCGGGCGGCCGGGGACCGGCCCACCGAGTTCACCGCCGTCGCCGACGGCCGCACGGTGACACTGCGGCCGTTTCACGAGGTGCAGCACCAGCGCTACAACGTCTACTGGGCGGTGACCCCGCGCCAGGGCCGCGAACGGGACGTCGTCCGCTACCCCTTCGACGAGGGCACCGCCACCGACACCACCGGCGCGTTCGGCGCCGCCGTCCTGACCGGCGGCGCCACCTGGTCGCGGGACACCACGGGAACGGCCGTCGAACTGGACGGCACGGACGGCCATGTCGCCCTCCCCGCCGGCCTGCTGAGCGGCCTGACCGAACTGACCGTCAGCGTCCGCGTCCGGGTCGACAGCCTCGCCGCCTCGGCCCGCGTCTTCGACCTCGGCTACCACAAGGAGACGTACCTCTTCCTCACCGCCACCACCGGCGCCCAGCGGGCCCGCGCCGCGCTGCGCATCGCCGGCATGGAGGGGGAGGACTTCATCGACGCCGCCGGACCGCTGCCCGTGGGCCGCTGGACCCACGTGGCGCTCACCCTCGGCGGCGGCACCGGCGTGCTGTACGTCGACGGCGCCGAGGCCGGCCGCAACCCGGCGATGGTCTCCGGCCCGCTGCTGCTGGGCGCGACCGCCCGCAACTACCTGGGCCGCTCCCAGAACAGCACCCACCCCTACCTGCGCGGGGCGGTACGCGACTTCCGCCTGCACAACCGCGCCCTGTCCGCCGCCGACGTGGCCCGCCTGGCCGCCGGCTGAAACCCACCGCACCTTCCCAGGGACCACCCATGCCCGAATTCCCCCTGTCCAGACGCCACTTCGTGGTCGCGGCCGGCGCCGCCGGCACCGTCCTCGCCACCGGCCTGCCCGCGTTCGCCACCGCCCCCACCAGCGCAGCCGGCTTCTCCGAGCGGAGTTTCACCGACCCGCCGAAGGACAGCCGCCCCACCGTCTACTGGTACTGGAACGGCCCCGTCACCCCCGAACTCGTCGACCGGCAACTGGCCGACCTGCGCGCCAAGGGCATGTACGAGGTCATCCTCTTCTCCTTCGACAACGACGCCATGCAGCCCGCCTTCTTCACGGAGGGCTGGTTCGACATCGTCGGGCACGTGCTGGCCACCGCCGAGCGGACCGGCATGCGGGTGTGGCTGTTCAACGACGACCACTTCCCCAGCGGCCGGGCCGGCGAGTACATCGTCAAGGGCGGCACGGTCGGCTCCCGGACCTACGAACCCCGCCCCGACCTGCGGCTGAAGGCCCTGTGGCGGTCCACCACCGTGGTCCAGGGCCCGGCCCGCGTCGACCTGCGCCGATCCACCGGCCTGGGCGTGCAGGCGGGCGCCCTGATCGCCGACGCGGCGGTGCTCGGCGGTGCCACCGCCCTGCGCGACAGCGCCGGCTGGACCGACTACACCGTCACCGGCAGCGCCAAGGCCGACCACACCGCCGCCGGTCTGGTGGTCCGCGCCGGTGCCGACGCCCTGGACGGCTACGCGGTCACCTTCGACCAGACCGGTGTCACCACCGTGCTCCGCCTCGCCCGGGACGCCGACCCGGTGGAACTGCTGCGCAGCACCCGCACCGACGGCTTCAACAAGACCAAGTTCCACACGGTGGCCGTCACGGTCACCGGCACCCGGATAGCCGTCACCCTGGACGGCAAGGACAAGGGCACCGTCACCGACGACCGGTACGCCACCGGCGGCGCGGGCGTGCGCGCGGTCGGCGACGAACGCGGCCTGTGGGACAGCCTCACCGTCACCGCCGCCGACGGCACGACGCTGTACACCGCCGCCTTCGACGACCCCACCGCCGCCGGGGACTTCCCCGACCGCGACACCCTCCCGGTGCCGGCCGTCGCCGCCGCGGCCCGGCCCGCCGGCTCCACCGACGTCACCGACCTCACGAAGATGGTCGGCGGCACCTGGCAGGTCCCCGCCGGACGCTGGCAGCTCGACCTGTTCGGTGGCACCCCGCTGATCGACGACACCCAGGGCTACAGCCGCAGCTACGTCGACCTCCTGGACGACGAACCGGTGGAGCTGTTCCTCGACATCGTCCCCGGCGAGTACCACCGCCGTTTCAAGCGCTACTTCGGCACCGTCATCCCCGGTTTCTGGGACGACGAGCCGTTCTACGCCTCCGCCGAGGCCCACTTCAAGCGCCTGCCCTGGTCACCCACCCTGGACCAGGCACTGCGCGCCGTGGACGTCGAGCCCGGGGTCGCCTACGCCGCCGCCTTCGACGACCTCGGCCGCCCCGGCCAAATCGCCCGGGGCCGCTACTGGCAGGCCGTCTCGGGCCGCTTCGCCCAGTACTTCGCGAAGCAGGCCCGCTGGTACGAGCAGCGCGACGTCGCCCTCATCACCAACCCGCTCTACGACGAGACGTCCCCGGCCAAGCGCATCCCCACCACCGGCGACCTGCACAAGGTCAACCAGTGGGCGCACGTGCCCGGCGGCGACATCATCACCGCCGAGTACGTCGCGGGGGAGCAGACCATGCTGCCCCGCAACCCGGTCTCGGTCGCCCACCAGATGGGCCGCGACCGGGCGCTGATGGAGATGTTCGGCAACATGGGCTGGCAGGTGACCCCCGGCTTCGTGCACGCCACGGTCGGCGCGCAGGCCGCCCGCGGCGTCAACCTGACGGTGCTGCACGCCCTGTGGACCGACGAGAAGGTCGTCTACTTCCCGCCGCCGTTCGGACCCCGCGCCCCCTGGTGGTGGGGCATGAAACCGCTCGCCGAGTGGATCGGCCGGGTGATGGAGGCCGGCCGCGGCACCTCCGCCGCGCGCACCGCGCTGCTCCAGCCGCAGCGGGCCGCCGAGCAGTTCACCGGCACCGACCGGCAGGGCGAGGTGGACGGCGCGATCACCGACGCCGCCTACGCCCTGGAACGCGCCCAGGTCGACTTCGACCTGCTGCACGAGGGCGCCCTCACCGGCGACCCGGACCTGCTCGCGCACGCCAAGGCGCGCGGCGGCCGGCTCGTCGTCGGCGAGGCCCGCTACGACCTGGTCGTCCTGCCCGTCACCCGCACCCTGGACGCGGCCGGCGTCCGCGCCCTCGGCGCCTTCGTCCGGGCCGGCGGCACCGTCGTCGCGGTCGGCACCCTGCCCGCCGACGACGCCGACGGCAACGACCGCTCGCTGACCCGCGCCCTGTCCGACCTGTTCGGGGACGCCGTACCCGGCAGCCGCGAGCTGGGTGCCGGACGGGCGGTGCGGGTCGCCGACGTGTCCGCACTGGGCGGCGCCGCCCAGGACGCCGGCGCGGCCGCCGCCGTACTCGACCCGCCGCAGGACGCGATCCGGGTGCTGCGGGTCACCCGGGGCGCGGACACCGCGTTCCTGCTGAACAACGAGAGCGGCGCCGACGTCGCCACCACCGCCACCCTCCCCGCCACCGGCGCCCCCGAGCTGTGGGACCCGGCCACCGGCGACACCGCACCCGCCCCCGTGTACCGCACCTCCAAGCGCGGCCTGCACCTCCCGCTCACCTTCGAGGCGTACCAGACCCGGATCGTCGTCGTCCGCCCCGCCGGCCGCACCCAGCCGCACCTCACCTCCGCCCCGCTGCCGGTGGTCGCCGTGGCGCGGTCCGGGCGCACCCTGCGGGCCACCGTCGAGGCCGCCGCCCCCGGCACCCACCGGCTCACCGGCACCGACGGCAACCACACCTACCAGGGCACCGTCCGTGTCACCGACCCCCTCGACCCGCTGCCCGTCACCGGTGACTGGACCCGCACCCTGGAACAGGACGGCGCCACCCCGGTCACCGGCCCGCCGGCCAGTTGGACCGACACCGCCCCGCTCTTCTCCGGCAGCGCCACCTACACCACCACCGTCGACCTCGACCGCGCCCGGCTCGACGGCCGCCGCGTCCTGCTCGACCTCGGCGACGTGCGCGACATCGCCGCCGTCACCGTCAACGGCACCGAACTGGCGCCGCTGCTCTGGGCGCCGTTCGTCACCGACGTCACCCGGCTGCTCACGCCCGGCGCCAACCGGCTGGCGGTCCGGGTCGCCAACACCCTCTCCAACGAACGCAACAAGCCACTGCCGTCCGGCCTGCTCGGCCCGGTGACGCTCCGCTTCCACCGCCGCGCCACCGCCGAACTCACCCGCGTCTGATCCCGCGCCGCACGCCGACAGGAGCCCTCATGCCCAGACCCCGTCCCGCGCTCACCGTGACCGCCGCCGCGACCGCCCTCGTCACCGTGCTGGCCGGCGCGACCGGCGCCGGCGCCGCGACCTTTGCCGCCATCACCCCCGTCCACCCGCGCACCCAGTACCTCCAGCAGGCCCTGGGCATCGACGACACCACCCCCGACCTCAGCTGGGAGACCACCGCCCGCGCCACCGGCGTCCGCCAGTCCGCCTACCGGGTCCAGGCCGCCACCTCACCCGAGCGGCTGCGTGCGGGCAGGCCCGACCTGTGGGACTCCGGCAAGGTGCGCTCGGCGGTACCCGGCACGACGTACGCGGGCAAGGAACTCGGCTCCCGCACCCGGGTCTACTGGCGGGTCATGCTGTGGTCGCAGCGCGGCGACGCCCGCTCCGGCTGGAGCGACACCGCCGTCTTCGAGACCGGTCTGACACAACAGTCCGACTGGGGCGCCGACTGGATCACCAACCCCGACTGGCAGCTCAGCAAGCGCAGCATCACCCCGGTCGTCGTCAAGGTGCCGCGCACCACCGCCCGTTACGTCCGCCTGGACGTCACCGAGCTCGGCCTGCCGCTCGCCGAGAACTTCCCGGCCGACACCTGGCGGCTGCAACTCGGCGAGATCGACATCCGGGACACCGCCACCTCCGCCACCGGACTGGCCAACGGCGCCACCGTCACCGCCTCCGAGACCAACACGATCCGCAAGACGTGGGAACCCGCCCTCGCCGTGGACGGCCTGCCCAACAGCGCCCTGCAGACGGCGGCCGGCTACTCCAGCGCCGCCCACACCGGCCCCGACGTCTCCGCCGCGCCCATCACCCTCACCCTCGACCTGAAGTCCGCGAAGACCTTCGACGAGGTGGCGCTCTACCCCCGCGCCGACGTCCTCACCGACGACGGCCGCGTCCCGCACTTCCCGGTCGACTACGCCCTGTCCAGCGGCGACGCGGCGACCGGACCGTACACCGAACTCACCCGGGTCACCGGCCAGCGGCCGCCCGAGCCCTACCTCCCGTCCGGACTGCCCCTCCTCACCGACGACTTCGCCCTCCCGAAGAAGGTCCGCAGCGCCCGCCTCTACATCGCCGGCCTCGGCGTCTACGACGCGACCGTCAACGGCGAGCCGGTCGGCGACGCCGTGCTCGAACCCGCCAACACCACCTACGGCGAGCGCGTCCAGTACGCCACCTACGACGTCACCGACCGGCTGAGGAAGGGCGCCAACACCGTCGGAGTCGCCCTCGGCAACGGCATGTCCAACGTGGTCAGCACCGCCGACCGCTACCGCAAGCTGTACGGCAACCTCAGCGACCCCAAGCTGATCGCCCGCCTGGAGGTGACGCTGGCGGACGGCACCACCCGCACCGTCACCAGCGGCGAGGACTGGCGCACCGCGCTCGGCCCCACCACCTCCTCCAACTGGTACGGCGGCGAGGACTACGACGCCCGGCGCGAGATCCCGCACTGGGACGAGCCCAGCGGCGACCGGCGGAAATGGCAGCACGCCGTCTCCGTCGGAGCCCCGGGCACCACCGCCCAGCCGGCCGAGCTGAGCGCCCGCGAGACCGAACCGATCCGGGTCGTCGAGACCCTCACCGGCAAGGAGGTCGCCGGCGCGGACGGCAGCCGCGTCTTCGACCTCGGCCGCAACATCGCCGGCTGGCCCGAGATCACCGTCACCGCCCCCGAGGGCACCACGATCCGCGCCTACCCGGCGGAGTCCCTGAAGGACGGCCACGCCTTCCAGTCCATCTCCAACGTCGGCGCCCCGCTGTGGGACAGCTACACCACCGGCGGCGGCCGCGCCGAGACCTGGCACCCGGACTTCAGCTACCACGGCTTCCGCTACCTGGAGCTGAAGGGAGTGCCGGACGGCGCGCGGATCACCGTACGCGGCAAGGTGCTGCGCACCGACAACGCCTCGGCCGGCACCTTCGACAGCTCCGACCCGCTCATCGACGGCATCCACTCACTGATCCGCGGCGCGATCCAGGGCAACATGATGAGTGTCCTGACCGACTGCCCCAGCCGCGAGAAACTGGGCTGGCTGGAACAGAACCAGCTGGTCTTCCCGGCGCTGGCCGGCAACTACGACATGCGGTCCTACCTGCGCAAGATCGTCCGTGACATGGCCGACGCGCAGACCGCCGAGGGCCTGATCCCGAGCACCGTCCCGGAGTACACCAGCCTGCCCGGCGCCTACCGCAACGACGCCAACTGGGGCGGCGCCTTCGTCCTCGTCCCCTGGCAGCTGTACACCACCTACGGCGACCAGCAGACCCTGGAGACGTACTACCCGAAGATGAAGGAGTACGCGGCCTTCCTGGAGACCCAGGTCAGTGGCGGCATCCTCGACTACGGCCTCGGTGACTGGTTCAGCCCGGACCGGACCTTCCCGCGCGCGGTGGCCGGCACCTACGGCTACTGGCGGGTCGTCGACGCGCTGAGCCGGATCTCGGCCGTCCTCGGCGACCAGGACGCGGCCACCGCCTACCGGGCGAAGGCCGACGCCTCCGCAAAGGCGCTGGCCGCCAGGTACTACGACACCGCCACCGGCACCTTCGGCGGCGGCGGTCAGGGCGCGGAGGCCCTCGCGCTGGACATGGGCGCCTACCCGGCGGGGGAGCGGGAGCGGCTGCTCGGCCACCTCACCTCGTCCGTCGAGGCGGCCGGCTACCACCTGCTGCTCGGCGAGATCTCCCTGCCCAGCGCGTTCCGGGTGCTGTCCGGCGCCGGACGCGACGACCTCGTGCACAAGATCGCCACCCAGACCACCAGCCCCAGCTACGGCTACCAGGTGCTGGCCGGCAACACCACGCTCGGCGAGTCCTGGGACGGCGGCCCCGGCCAGTCGCAGAACCACTTCATGCTCGGCGCCATCGACTCCTGGTTCACCACCCGGGTCGCGGGCATCGACCAGACCGCGGACTCGGTCGGCTACGCGGAACTGCTCATCGACCCGGCGGTGACGGGCGAGCTGACCTCGGCGTCCGGCTCCTACCGCACCCCGTACGGCACCGCCCGCACCTCCTGGGAGCGGCAGGACGGCCACTTCCGGCTGACCGTCGACGTCCCGGCGGGCAGCACGGCCGAGGTGCACGTCCCGACGGACGGCACCCGGCCCACCGCGACCCCGGGGGCGAAGCCGCTGCGGGTCACGGACGGGGAGGCGGTGTACGAGGTCGGCTCCGGTCGCTGGACCTTCCGCTCCGCGCTCTGAAGAAAGGGGGGTGTGCGGCGGCACCCGGCGGGCACCCGCATTCCGCGGGAAGGTGCAGGGGCGTGGGGGGGGGGGGGGGGGGGGGCGGGGGCGCCCCC